>JBCCYT010000020.1:0-41392 GCA_039188975.1 Actinomycetota bacterium | reverse complement strand
CCGCCATGTACGAGGCCAAGCACCGGGGCAAGGGCCAGTACGCGATCCACGACGAAGTCGACCAGCGCATCGAGGTGTACCGCAGCGACACTGCAGCCGCTTTGGAGCGGGCGATCACCGAGGGTGAGCTTCGTCTGCACTACCAACCCGAGCTCGACCTCGACACGGGCGAAATCGTCGGGTTCGAGGCGCTCGTGCGATGGCAGGCGCCGGACGGCAGCCTCATCTCCCCGGGCGAGTTCATTCCCCTCGCCGAAGAAACCGGTCTCATCGTCGAGCTCGGCCGGTGGGTCATCGCCGAGGCATGCCGCCAGGCTGCCCTGTGGCGGGTGCATCGATCCCCTGACCAGGAGCCGATCCGCATCTGGGTCAACCTCTCAGCTCATCAGCTGAGCGACCCGGATCTCGTGGCGTTCGTCGAGCGGTCCGTCGCCGACGCCGGCATCACCACCGACGAGATCTGTATGGAGATCACGGAGTCGGCTCTCATCGACCACGCCGACTCCGCCACCCAACAGCTCGACCAGCTGCGGCGGCTCGGCATCAGTCTCGGCATCGACGACTTCGGCACCGGCTACTCACAGTTCGCCTACCTCAACCGGCTGCCCCTCGACGTGTTGAAGATCGACCGGTCGTTCGTCGATGACCTCGGTAAGGATGAGAACGCGGCCGTGATCGTCAGCGCGTTGATCGAACTCGCCCATGCGCTCGGCATGATCGTGATCGCCGAAGGGGTCGAGACCAAAGAGCAGCTGAACGTGCTCGAACAGCTCGATTGCGATCAAGCCCTTGGCTTCTACTTCTCTGAACCCCGCGAAGCGATGGCGTTCGAACACACGCTCTCGCGAGCCGAAGCCGTCGACGTCTGACCGAGCGGTTCGTCAGACCCGGCTCGGGACCCCGACGAGCATTCGGGCGGCGTGCACCAACTCGGCCCCGACACTGCCGGTCGGCGCCATGCCGCTCACCCATCGCGTCAAGGCGGAGGACCACACATGTCCGATGACGCGGGCGACACCGTCGGCGTCGTAGCCGCTGTCGGGGCCCAGCGCGGTGACCACGATCGCCCGCATTTCGGCGTCGATGTCGAGCTTGTACTGGGCGGCGGTCGGCGAGGTCGTTCCCAGTGCCGTGATCAGTGCCCCCATCAGGGTCGGCCGCTGTTCGGTGCGTTCGGCGGATCGCTCCAGGAGCCAAATCAACCGCTCACCGGGGGTCTCGCCGTGCAGCGTGCCGGCCTGGACTCGTCGCCGAGTTCGACCCAGCCACCCGGCCAGGCCGGCGATCAGCAGCTCGTCCTTGCCCGAGTAGTAGCGATAGATCGTTCCCAGCGCGACGCCTGACTCCTCGGCGACCGCTCGCATCTGTACGGCGTCGTAGCCGCCGTCACCGGCCATGCGCATGGCGGTCTCGAGGACCCGAATTCGGCGCTCGGTTTGCGCGCGGGTCTGCCGTGAAGGCTGGTCCGACATCGGATGAGTCTGGACGATCGCCCGAACTCGAAGCGAATCGGGGCTACCCTGCGACTCCGTGACCGGCGGCTTTCTCGACATACTCGGCCCTGAGGCACCTCGGTGGCGGCAAAAGATGCGCCGCCGCCGGTTCGGTCGAGATGAGGTGGTCTTTCACGAAGGCGATCCCGGCGACACCTTGCACGTCATCGACAAGGGGCGGGTTCTCGTCGAGGTCACAACCAACCGAGGTGACGTTGCCGCCCTCGCGGTCCGCGGGCCGGGCGAAGTGATCGGCGAGCTTGCGATCGTGGGCGACGGGCGCCGCACCGCTCGGGTCACCACCCTCGAACCAACCGAGACGCTCACGCTCGATCAGGCGATCCTCGAAGAACTTCGCTCGGCTGACCCTCGCGTCGATCGCTATCTCATCGAGCTGCTGGCTGCGAAACTGAGTGAGACCAGCGGCCAACTCATGGAAGTGCTGTTCGTCCCCGTCGAGAAGCGAGTGCTGCGGGTCGTGCAGCGTCTCGCCGACGCGTTCGACAGCGGGGCCGAGGTGATCGTCGTGAAGGTTCGCCAAGAAGACATCGCCGCGATGGCTGGCACTCGTCGCCAGACCGCGAACCGCCCCCTCAAAGCAGCAGAGGCCGAGGGGGCAATTCGCATACGCCGGGGCCGGGTCGAGGTCGTCGACCGCGAGATCCTCGCTCGGTTGGCCGACTAGCCGACCCGGCGGAGATGACTACGGGGCGGGCGGGGGCGGCGGCAGCTCAGAGCTTCCGTCGCTGCTCGACGAGTCGTCACGCATCGACCCGAGGATGTCGACACCGGTCGCCGCTTCGATCTGTTCGGTGATCGACACGACAGCACCCGGAAGCTGCGAGACGAGGCCGGGAATGCCTGCCCCGTTGCCGCCGCCGTTGTCGACAATCGCTACCCGGTCGATGTCGACATTGTTGACCGTCGAGACGATCTTGTCGACGAGCTCGGGCAGCATGTTCAACACGAAGATGCGCTGACCATCGTCGCCCGCAGCCTGGTACTGATCGGTGAGACGCCGGAAGACCTCGACCTGGGCCTTGCCGTCCTCGATGATCTTCGCCGCCTCGGCCTGCGCTGCGAGCTGCTTTGCTTCGAGGTTGGCCTTTGCGGGCGTGACCACGTCAGCCTCGAGACGCCTCCGCTCGAGCTCGATGCGCTGCTGCTCGAGTTCTTGCTCGGCCGTCGCTCGAGCGATGTCGCCGGCGACCTGGGCTTCCTCTTCCTTCGCCTTGGCGACCGCTTCGAGCTCCGCGGTGCGGACCCGCAACTGGTTCTGCTCTTCGACGATGTTCTTGTCGGCCTGGACACCGGCGATCTGGGCCCGTTCACGAGCTGACGCTTCGGCTGCCTCGGATTCAGCCATGCGTTGTGCTTCGGCCACGCGCGCCTGCTTCACGACTTCAGCGGTGAGTCGGCGGCCCACCGAGTCGAGGTACTGGTTGTCGTCGGTGACGTTCTGGATCTTCATGACGTCGAGTTCGAGACCGAGGGTCTTGATGTCGTCGTCGGCTTCGTCGATCAGCTGCTGTGAGAACTTGAGCCGGTCCTCGTTGACCTCTTCTGGCGACAGTGTGGCCAGCACGCCACGAAGGTTTGCTTCGAGGGTCTCCTTGGCGATCTGTCCGATGTGTTCGGTGGGCTTGTCGAGGAATCGCTCTGCCGCGTTTTCGAGCAAGCCTTCGGCGCTGGACACCTTGACGTTGGCGATGCCCTGCACATTCAGCGGGATCGCGCCCTTCGAGTAGGCATTGGTGACCGAGACTTCCAGCGGGATGGTGTTGAGATCCATCCACGACACCTTCTCGATGATGGGGATGCGAAGGGTGCGGCCACCCTTCAGGATTCGGTAGCCAACCGTGCGTCCGTCGGACAGGGTCCGGTTCTTGCCCGTGATCACCGCAATGCGGTTGGGGGGACAGATCACGATCAGCGAACTGACGATAAGGATCGTGAACAGAAGGGCCAGAACAACCAGCGCTGCTGCGCCGAGAAGTGTTGCCATGTGAGTTTCTCTCTCTTTCTCTGGGTGGCTCGAACGACGCCGAGCGCAAGCGGGGAACTACTCGAGTTCGAGATCGGGACCGAGTGGGGCGACGAGGGCAACCCCGCCTTCCACTCGCACGATCACGACCTTCTCCCCCGGATCGATCGTGGAACCGTCGACAGGTGCGGCGGTCATCTGTTCGCGAGCACCGGCCTTGGTCAGAATGATCTTGCCGCGATGTTCGGTGCTGATCGGCAGGGACACGTTCGCGATCGTGCCCTGCAGCTCGTGGTCCATCACCTCACTCGACGTGCTGTTGTGGCGCAACCATCGAAGGGCACCGGTGTTGATCACGCCAGCGGCGACACTGACGATCACCGCCAGCACAAACCCGATGGTCGTCGCCGCCCCTGTGACGTCGAAGAGCAGTCCGCCGAGGCCGAAGAACGCAAGCAGCGAAGCAACGGTCGACAACGGCAAGAAGCCGAGGACGCCATGGCCGCCGTCCGCATCGCCGAACCCGTCCGCGTCGCCGTCACCAGCGAACACAAACCACAACATGAGGGGCACCCCAACCGCTGCGCAGAAGAGATAGATGTTCGTCATACCCGCATCACCGTCCTGACCAACAGTAGACCGATTCGACACGCTGGTCACCGCGGGTACGGTCTTGCGCCATGACCGAGACCGTCGTCATCAACCACACCGAGTATCCGCTCCCGCAGGAGATGCACGACTGGCCGGGGATCCGCATCGTGGAGTGCCCCAACGACGGTGACGTTCCCACCGACGTCGCCGGTCAGGTCGTGCTCACCCGCACCAGTGGTGGCCCAAATCTCGGCGAGCTGCTGACGCGCGACGGCGTTGAATGGGTCCATGTCGTCGGTACCGGCGTCGATTCCTTCCCGTTCGATGCCCTCAACGGTCAGACGTTGACCTGCTCGCGCGGGATCAGTGGCGAGCTGATCGGTGAATGGGTGTTCAGCCAGATGCTGGCATTTGCGAAGGGTCTGCCCGACGTCTGGCTCGACGAGGGCCCCGGCAACTGGAGTGCCCCCGACCGCCGTATCGGCAGCCTGCGCGGCGCCACCGTCGTGATCCTGGGCATGGGCGGAATCGGATCCGAGGTTGCCCGACTGAGCCTCGCGCTCGACATGAACGTCATCGGTGTCCGCCGCCGAGGCACCGAAGCCCCGTACGACGCCATGACGGTCGTCAACGATCTCGGTTCGGTTCTGCCCGAGGCCGACCATGTCATCGTTGCCGCACCCGCAACACCAGAGACGGAAGGACTCTTCGACGCCGAGATGTTCGGCCGGATGAAACCCGGCGTGCATTTCTGCAACATCGCCCGAGGAACGCTCGTCGACCAGGACGCCCTCCGAACCGCGCTCGATGACGGCACCATCGCTCGAGCATCGCTCGATGTCGCGACACCGGAACCGCTTCCGGCGAACCACTGGATGTTCGAGCATCCGAAGGTACTGCTGACGCCCCACACGTCATGGGCGGGCCCGGGGGCGTTCCAACGAATGATCGACACGTTCGAAGCGAACTATCGGCGCTGGCGAGCGGGCGAACCGCTCGACGGGCTCGTCGACGTCGACGCGGGATACTGAGCTCCATGTCGTTCAACGATCGCTTCCATGAGGTCGCCGCCGAGGTCCGCAACTGGGGCCGGTGGGGCGACGACGACACGCTCGGCACGCTCAACCTGCTCACCGACGAGGCGGTCGCCGCCGGCGCAGCCACGATCCGCCGCGGTCGCCGCGTGTCGCTGGCGCTCGATCTGTCACGCGACGGGGTGCAGCTCGGACAAGTCGCCGGGCGAGTCAACCCACTTCGATCCATGCACGCCATCAACAACGCCGACCTCGGCGACCCGGATGGGAACGCCATGGTGCCGCACTTCAACGACGACCACGTGATGATGGGACTCCAGGCGGCGACGCACTGGGATGGCCTGGCCCATGTCAGCTACAACCACCACCTCTACAACGGCGTGCCAGCCAACACGGTCACCGCTCGCGACGGAGCCACGGTGCTCGGAATCGAACACGTCCGAACGCTCGTCGGGCGCGGCGTCCTCCTCGATCTCGCAGCAGCCACCGGTGTCGACCAGCTCGAACCGGGCCTCGAGGTAACCCCGGAGATGCTGGACGAGGCGGTTGCGTTTGGTGGTGTGGAGGTCCGTCCCGGCGATCTCGTCCTCCTCCGCACGGGCCGAATGCAGGCCTTCCATGACGGCGGCGCCATGCCGTACATGATGGGACCGAACGGCGACGCAGCACAGCCCGGCCCCGGGTTTGATGCGGTTCGTTGGATCCACCGCCACGACCTGGCGGCGGTCGCGAGCGACACCTACATCTTCGAGGTGTTCCCTGGGCCCGAGCCGGAGAACATGCTCGGTGTCCACTGCCTCACCGTTGTCGAGATGGGGCTCACCCAGGGGCAGAACTGGGATCTCGAGCAGCTCTCCAGGGTGTGCGCCGACGAAGGTCGCTACGAGTTCTTCCTGGCCGCCAACCCAGAGCCATTCGTCGGTGGTTGTGGCTCCCCGGTCAGCCCGGTTGCCGTTTTCTGATAGAACCAGGGCCCGGCGAAGTCTGCACCGGAGGAACACAACCATGACGACGTTGATCGAACGACTCTCGAAGATCGAGCTCTTCTCCGAACTCACTGCCAAGGAGATCAAGAAGGTCGCCTCGTACATGACAACGATGGACGTCAGAGCGGGACGTGACCTCACCGTGCAGGGAACTGTCGGCCGCGAATTCATGATCATCGCCGACGGCGAAGCATCGGTTCGACGGAACGGACGGCTGATTGCGACCCTTGGCCCCGGTGACTTCTTCGGCGAGCTTGCGGTGATCGCCGGCGTGCCTCGGACTGCGACCGTGAGCGCCGAAACCGCGATGGTGGTCGAAACGTTGAACCGGCGGGAGTTCTCGTCACTGCTCGACGAAAGCCCGAAGCTTGCCCGCAAGATCCTCATCGGTGCGGTGAAGCGTCTCCACGAGCTCGAAGAGGGCGTCGTCCGCTGACCCATGGGTGCTGACGACCCGACATCCACCATCGAGGTCACGGTCGTCGGCAGCGCCAACCTCGATCTGGTCGTCGAGGTCGAGACCATCCCCCTCGTCGGCGAAACCGTGCTCGGCGGTGATCTGCGTCGCGTGCCCGGAGGCAAGGGCGCCAATCAGGCGGTCGCTGCCGCCCGGCTGGGACGCCGTGTGATGATGATCGGGCGCCTCGGCGACGACGAGGGTGGGGCCATCCTGCGCAGCGCGCTCGATGCCGACGGGGTCGACACCAGCCAGCTGCGTTCGACACCCGGCGTGCCAAACGGGGTGGCGCTGATCGCGGTCGGCGGCGACGGCGACAACGCGATCGTCGTTTCCCCCGGCGCCAATGCCCGGGTCACCGGGGCCGATGTCGATGCGGCCGGGGCCGCACTCGACGCAACCGTGACCTTGTTGCAGCTCGAGATTCCGCTCGATGCTGTCGCGGCAGCTGCCCAACGGGCGACCGGTACCGTGATCTTGAACCCGGCGCCCGCTCCCGCCGCAGCGCTGCCGGACCACCTGCTCGCGGCAGTCGATGTTCTCGTACCGAATCAGACCGAGCTCGCAACCCTCGCCGGGTACGACGGCAGTGTCGACCTCGAGATCGCGACCGAGCTCGCCGCCCAACTTCCGAGCCGGGCGGTCGTCGTCACGCTGGGCGCGGAAGGCGCGCTCGTGGTCGCCGACGGTGTCACCACCCACGTTCCCGCGCCAGTCGTCACTCCGGTTGACACGACCGCTGCGGGCGATTCCTTCTGTGGGGCGCTGGCCGATGCGATTGTGCGAGGAGCTGACCTCGTCGATGCTGCGCGATGGGCGGTCCGGGTCGGGGCAGCGACCACCCAACGACCCGGGGCACAACCCTCGCTTCCCACCCCGGCCGAGGTCGACGCATTCGTCGGTGGTGCCTGACTCACACCGACGCATCAGGGGCCGTAGCATTGCCCCATGGCGCGGCCTCCGATGCTCATCGATTGTGATCCCGGTCTCGACGACGCGATCGCGTTGTTGACGGCGGCACAGCTCACCGACCTGGTCGGGATCACGACCGTCAACGGCAATGTCGGAATCGACCACACGACCCACAACGCACTCGCCGTCGCCCATGTCAGCGGTCTGGATATCCCGGTCCATCGAGGCGCCGCCCGTCCCCTCCTCGCTCCGACCATCGATGCCGCATACGTGCACGGCGCCACGGGCCTGGGCACGGTCGAGATTCCTGAGCCGACCAGTGCCGTCGCATCGAACGACGCGGTCGGCTTCATTCTCGACATGGCTCGAACGGTCGATGACCTGCAACTCGTCGCAGTTGGACCGCTGACCAATATCGCGCTGGCGCTTCGACGCGATCCGAGCCTCCCGGAACGGCTGGGCGGATTCACGATCATGGGCGGGGCGGCCCACGCAGGAAATGTCACCTCGGTCGCCGAGTTCAACGTGTGGGCCGACCCCGAGGCAGCTGCGATCGTCTTTCGCGAGTTTCCGATGACGACCATGGTCGGGCTCGATGTGACCCACCGCGTGCTGATGCGACCCCACGACCGGGATCGGCTCCGAGCAGCCGGCGGCCCCGCCGCCCGACTGGCGGCCGATCTGCTCGACGTTGCCGTCGAACGCGCCGGCGCGATCGCCGGACGAGATGGCGCGCCGATACACGACGCCACTGCGGTCATGGCAGTCGTCGCCCCTGATCTCTTCCGAGGCGAGTATCGCCCCGTCGATGTGGAGCTGTCGGGCACGCTCACGCGCGGGATGACCGTCGTCGACGAGCGTCCCGGGGGCCGGGCTGGGGAAGGACCCGATGAGGCCAACGCACTCGTCGTGCTCGATGCCGACGAGCAAGCCGTCGTCGACGGCATCGTCGGTGCGATCATTGCGTTGGACGACGCCCACTCGTGATCGAAGACGTTGTCGACGAAGTGCTCTCGGGTGACCGGGTCGTCTACTCGTTCGTATCGATCTGGGTTGTCTCGATGGCCGTGTGGATCGTGCTCGACTGGATCGGCAACCCGAACCGGGGTCGCTTTCGTCCCAAAGGCGACCGCTACGAAGGAACCCGTCCCGAGCGCCGCGAGGCCCGACGGCGACAGCGGGCCGAGGACGACGCCGCGGTGCGGGCAACGCTGCGCGATGCCTACGGGGCGTCGAGCTTGCGACTGGCCTGGAGTAAGAAGCGCGAAGCAGCCGCGATCGATGCGGACGAGGGCCTCGTCCGCCCCGACCCCCGGCCGTTGCCCCCGAAACCGAAACGTCGACCGGTACTTCTCGGCGTGTTCAATGAAGCCGGTGCCGAACCCCTGCTCGGCACCTACGACCCCGACCGCCCGTTCATTCCCGAGCCCACGATGCCGCGCGGTCGATGGCGGCGAGGTGACGATCCGCTCATGCTGAGCCGCACCGGAAAACCGCCGAGCGCGGCAACCGTTCGCTCACGGGTGTGGAAGAACCACGCCGACGAACCCTGGTGGGGCACGGTCAACCGAGACCGCATGCGCAACGGCAAACCGCCAAAACGATTCAACCCGATCACCGGCAAAGCCGAGACCGCACTCGTCGATCTCACGACTGCGTCACCCGGCTGGAAGGGCGAGTTCATCGATCCGTTTGCCGAACCGCGGGCCGTACTCGATGCGGCCGACACCGAAGAGGTGAGCACATCATGAGCCCTCGCGCCGCGGAACTGTGGCTCGACGAACTCACCGATACCGCCGAGGTCGACCGCGAGGTCATCCATGCGGCCCTGACCCTCGAGCTCGACATCGACAGTCGGGTAACCATCACCCGCACGCACGCGAACGCGGATCGGGTCCAGGGGCTTGCGATCGACGCCGATCACTCGTTCACGATCGGCGACCACGACGCCTCTCGCATGGTGTTGTGGAGCGACGCCGCGCCGGAGCAGGTCGAGGTCATCGTCCCGGCCGGCCGGCTGACGATCTGGAATGTTTGGCGCGAGGCTGGCGCGGTGCAGGCCTGGATCGGAGCTGCCGGCATTCGCCGGATCGAGCTCGACAACCCAGCCTGCGATTTCGGCGTGCGTCTCCTTGCGTTCGACGGACACAAGGGATCGACACCAGATCTCGAGGTCGACATCTGCATCAACGCGGCGAACGCCGTCGGGACCACCGACGAGTGACCATCGTCATCGGTGATGACGGGACGATGGCCCATTCCACTCGAATCGACGGCGGCAACGTCCGATGACTGGTTCGAGGCAACGGCGCCTCGCTGGACAAGGACCGGAACGACGATGAATGAGCGCACCCCTACCTCACCGAACGGGCTGTCGTTGGTGACCGGCCCAGGCCGCACCCCGTTGACCCGGCGCCAGGTCAACGCGCTTGGTCAGCTACTCGGCACCGTGCCGGCATCGCATCGGGGTCGCTGACGTCACCCTTCGGGCTCGTGCACCAGCGCCGCCCACTGCTCACCCGGTTCGACGACGGTTCGGAGCACGGTCGCCGCAACGATCAGCCAGGTGATGATTCGTGATGGTTCCTCGCCCGCAGGCAGGTCGGCGACCACACCGTGTTTGGCGTGGTCCTGACGCTTGAACCACCCATCGGGGAGGCCGACGCCGATCTCGTCAAGTCGTTCGAGGGCTTTGGGACCGGTGCCGTGAGCCAGACCGATCTGCGCCGGGCGTGGCTTGCGTCCAACTGCGGACGGCGTCCACGTGCCCATGGCAACCGCGGGGCCTCGGCCACTGAACCACTCACCGAGCGTTGTCCGCTCCGGCACTCGGGCCCGCTCCTCGTCGGTCAACATCGGATGGAAGTTGATCCACCCCTCGCCATCGCCGCGTGATTCGAGCCGAAGCATCGCTGCTCGTACCGATTGGTGCTCGTCTCGGTGAAACGGAATCTCGACGATGGTGATGGCCACCTGCTGACGCTACCTGCCACGATCACCTCATGAACGCCGCTCCCTCGCCGCTCGACCCGACCACGATCATCGAACTCCTCGGCCTGGAACCACATCCGGAAGGGGGCCGTTACGCAGAGATGTGGCGGGCACCGACCGAGACCGGGCGGGCGGCCGGAACGGCGATCTACTTCCTGCTGACCGCCGGCGAGCGGTCGCATTGGCATCGAGTCGACGCAGCGGAGGTGTGGCATCACTACGCCGGAGCGCCGCTGCGGCTGTCCACTGCGGGCGATCGGGGGCCGGTGGTCGACCGGGTGCTCGGTACCGACCTGACGGCTGGCGAGCGGCCCCAGCTGGTTGTCCAACCCAGCGAATGGCAGGCGGCTGAGCCGCTGGGGCCGTGGACCCTCGTCGGGTGCACCGTCAGCCCGGGATTCGAGTTCGCTGGCTTCGAGCTGGCCCCGCCGGGATGGACGCCAGGCGCACCGGACTGAGCCGTGCGCTGAGGTACCGTGTGCACGCGGGCCTGAGGCTGCAGACATCGATGTTCCGATCTCGATCCACTTCCCTTCTCTTCGTTCTCTGTGCCGCGGTGGCGTTCATCGCGGCTGCGGTCCCTGCGACCGGTCAGACCGAGGCAGAGATCCCCGAGCTCGAGGCCCGGCGCGACGAGATCGCCGACGAGCTCGCTCGTCTGGACACCGACTTGGCGAACGCGGAAGTCGATCTGGTGGACCTCGGCGATGCGCTGGCCGCGGCCGAGGTCGGCGTTGAGCTTCTCGCCGACGAGTTCGAGCGTGCGGTCGACGATCGCCGAGAACCAGCCGCGACTCGGGTTGAAATGGCAATCGTTGGATTCACCAACGGCGATCCCCGTCAGAACGCCCTCGTCACCGAGGTGCTTGCGTTGCAAGGCTCCGATGAAAACGTCAGGGCCAGAGAGCTGTACTCGGCGGCGATCGAGGACGCTCAGCAACGGCTCGATGCCGCGGACGAACGGCTACGGATCCTGGCCGAGCAGATGATCGACGCACGGGCAGCAGTGAACGTCGTGGTCGACGCCCAGTCAGCCGCTGAAACGGCCCGCACCGAACTCGGCCAACGCCGAGCGGAACTGGCAATCGAACTCGAAGAGACGGTGAGTCGGATCGAACTGCTCCGGTCCCTGCGGGACACGTTCGTGCTCACGGGTGAGGTCACGTTCGACTCTGTGAGCCGCCCGGCGCTCGCGGTGAAGATCGACAATGTGTCGGCCGCCCTGCCCCAGGCCGGGATCAATCAGGCCGACATCGTCTATGTCGAGGAGGTCGAAGGCGGCTTCACCCGGCTCGCCGCAGTCTTCCATTCGACGACGCCCGAAGAGGTTGGGCCGGTTCGGTCGATGCGCACCGGCGACTTCGACCTGCTCGGCCAATTCAACTCGCCGTTGTTCTCGAACTCGGGAGGCAACCGAATCACCCGGCAGCTCCTGGGTCGATCGACGCTGGTCGACATCGGTGCGGGCAGCCACGGCAGCCTCTACTACCGAACCGGCCGGCGAGCGCCCCACAACCTCTTCACCAATCCAGCAAACCTCTGGTCAGAAGGACGAGGCGACGACTACCCGACCGGTCGGCCACTCCCCATCTTTCGGTTCCGCGAAGCGGACGAGCCGCTCGGAGGGACGTCGGTTGCGACGACCACCGGGGTCGACATCGATTACGGCCGGACAACCGTCTCCTACGATTGGAACGGATCGGGGTGGGACCGAACCCAGAACGGGACAGCGACCGTCGATACCGCAGGAGTTCGGGTCGCGCCGACAACCGTCGTCGTGCAGCTCACGACCTACGGCGTGTCCCCGGCCGACCGCCAGTCGCCGGAAGCCGTCACGGTCGGCAGCGGTGAAGCGTGGATCTACTCCGACGGGCAGGTGAGCCTCGGGTTCTGGCGCCGTCAAGGAGCCGACCAGCCAATCGAGTACGTGGATGGCAACGGCAACTTCATTCCGATCCTGCCGGGCAAGACCTGGGTTGAGATGCCGCGGCCGGGCGACGCTGTCCAGCGCTGACCAGGTCATCGGTCCCCCACAGCTGAGCTGACCCGAATACGCTCGGACCGTGCCCCGCCAACACGTACGTTGTCCGCCTGACCAGCGCATGCTCGATGGGTTCGCCCGCGTTCGGCGTCGACTCGACGTGCCCGCCCACTTCGCCGATGACGTGCTGGCAGCCGCCGCCAACGCGGCTGCGCTCGGGCCGCGCGTCCCACCAGGTGCGAGCGACCAGATCATCGATGCCACCGATCTGCCGTTCGTTGCGATCGACCCCGTCGGATCCACCGATCTCGACCAGGCGTTCTGCGCCCGCCGCACCGCAACGGGGTACACCGTCTTCTACGCCATCGCGGATGTCGCTGCGTTCGTGATGCCTGGCGATCCGGTCGACGCCGAAGCACGGCGCCGTGGACTCACGCTCTACTCACCTGATCTGCGTACGTCGCTGCATCCCGAGTCGATCTCGGAGCAGGCCGGGAGCCTGCTCGAAGGGCAACTCCGCCGGGCGCTGCTGTGGACCATCGACTTGGATCACGAGGGCGAGCTGCAACAGGCCCGCCTCGAGCGAGCCGACGTCCGCAACCGGGCCCAGCTCTCCTATGGCGACGCGCAAGCGATGGTGGACCAGGTCGACGCTGATCATCCCGTTGCGTTGCTGGCCGAGATCGGCCCCAAGCGCTTGGCGTTGGAAGTGGCGCGAGGTGCAGTGAGCCTCGCCTTGCCGAGCCAGGAGGTCACGGAGAACGCGCAGGGCGGTTACGAGCTGGAGTACGACGAGTCGTACCCGATCGAATCGTGGAACGCCCAGATCTCGCTGCTCACCGGCATCGCCGCGAGCAGAATCATGATCGACGGCGGCGTCGGACTGCTGCGCACACTTCCTGAGCCCGACGGCCGGACGGTCGGGCGGCTCCGTCGAACTGCACGAGCGCTCGACATCGACTGGCCCGGCGATGTCAGTTACGCCGACCGGGTTCGAGACCTCCGGCCCGACACGCCCCAACGGGCGGCGATGCTCAGCCAGGCCGCCCGGGGACTTCGGGGAGCCGGCTATGTCGCGTTTCACGACCACGACCTCCCCGAGGATCCCGAGCACTCAGCAATCGCGTCGACCTACGCCCATGTCACCGCGCCGCTTCGACGGCTGTGCGACCGATTCGCCAACGAGATCGTGCTCGCCCAGTGCGCCGGAATCGAACCGCCGGCATGGGCCGTCGAGGCCCTTGACGAGCTGCCGTCGCTGATGGGATCGGCGCGCTCACGGGATCGAAACCTCGAGCGGTCGATCGTCGACTTCGTCGAAGCGGTTGTGCTCCAGCCTCATCGTGGGGAGACGTTCGACGCGGTGGTGACCGATGTCGATGCCGAGCGTGATCGCGGCCGGATCCAGCTGCGCGATCCCGCCGTCGTCGCCCGTCTGCCGGCCACGGGCCTCGAACTCGGTCAGCCGGTGCGGGTGACCTTGCTCGATGCCGATCCCGACGCCGGTCAGGTCCGGTTCGCGCTGGCCGACTGAACCGGGCCTGTCGCGTTGAGCGCAGGTCGGCTCAGTGCGACACCATGGGGTCGAGTTCTTTGGCATGAGCGACCCACCGCTCGACTTCGCCCAGTGATGGCGGCCGACGAACGAGCGGGCGCTTCTTGGCGTTGTTGGTTTCGAGCAGCTTGGCGTGGAGGTTGGCTGCGTTTCGGTTGCGGAGTTCTTTGACCGTGTCGACGCCGGCCTGCTCGAGGAGGTCGCTGTACTCCTCGCCGACACCACGGACCCGCATCAAGTCGGCGCGGTTCACCCACTCCAGGATCTGTGCTTCGGTGCACCCCGACGCGCTGGCAAGCGCCTTGCGTCCCTTCTTCGCACCCGCTTCCTTGAGGAGCGCTCCCGTGGAGCGGATACCGGCGGCACGGAGAGCCTTGCCGTGCTTGGCGCCGATGCCTTCGATGGTTTCGATGGATGCCATGGGGTTTCTCCCTGTGCTCGCGTGTGCGTGAACCCGAGCAGCGGCTCAGGCGGCGTGGGAGAAACTAGGCGATGGGACGGCGAGCCGCCGGTCAACCGTGAGATCAGCCGCCCACCAGCGACGCAACATAGTCGTGAGCGCAGTCACCGGCCGGCGTCACGGTGAGGCGCTCCGCACCGTCTTCGGCGAGGTGGAGGGTGTGCTCGAACTGGGCGCTGCGGGTGCCGTCGATGGTGACGGCTGTCCAGTCGTCGTCCCACATGAGCGCACGGGGGTCGCCCAGCGTCAACATCGGTTCGATCGTGAACGACGTGCCGAGCTCGATGACCGTCGGGAGTCGTCGCTCGAAGTAGTGCGGGATCTGCAGGTTCGAATGGAACTCCGTGCCAACCCCATGGCCAATGAACTCGCGAACGACACCAAGGGAGTGCTGACGAGCGTGTTGTTCGATCGCCTTCCCGATTTCGTTGACGAAACCGCCGGGCCGGACCGCGGCAATACCGGCTTCGAGTGAACGAGCGGTTTCACGCACGAGGCGCCACGACGGCTCATCGACCTCACCCACGAGGAACGTGGTGGACGTATCGCCGTGCACGCCTTCTTTGTAGAGGGTGACGTCGATGTTGATGATGTCGCCCTCGGCCAGCGGCCGCGAATCGGGGATGCCGTGGCAAATCACCTCGTTGATCGAGGTACACACCGACTTGGGGAAACCCCGATAGTTGAGCGGGCTCGGGTAGCCGCCCTTGTCGATGCAGGCCTGATGAACGAACTCGTCGATCTTGTCGGTGGTGATGCCGGGCTTCACCAGCTCACCGGCCCGCAGCAAGATCTCGGCTGCGTCAGCCCCGGTGCGGCGCATCGCGGCGAGCTCGTCGGGCGTCCGAGTGAGCGACGATACCGACGGCCCCGGATTGCCGTCGAGGGCGTATGGCGGCCGCGGGATTTCTGCCGGGACTCGTCGGGTCGGCGAAAGCAAGCCAGGCTGAACGGGAGGCAACGACGGTTGCACGTCGGAGGGCACTCGGTTCTTCCGCTTTCGCTTCGCCATGTCTCCAGCCTACGTCGTGGGGACCACGGATTCGTTCGCGCCCGCGATCGTCATCGAAGAAACCGACTGACCGACTCGACGATGCACGCCGGTTTGTCCGTGCCTTCGATCTCGACGGTGATCGTGATGACGGCCTGCACTCCGCCGTTGATCTCGTCGGCGGCGGTGAGGGTCGCATGTCCACGCACACGCGACCCGACCATGACGGGCTGCGGGAACCGCACCTTGTTCACGCCGTAGTTGATCCCCATCGAGATGTTCTCGACCCGCACGATCTGGGGCAAGAACTGATTCGTGAGGGAGAGGGTGAGGTAACCGTGGGCGATCGTTGCGCCGAACGGCCCCGCTGCGGCTTGCTCTGGATCGACATGAATCCACTGGTGGTCGCCGGTCGCGTCGGCGAACCCGTCGATACGGTCCTGCTCGATCGTCACCCAGTCGCTCGATCCGAGCTCCGTGCCGATCGCAGTCAGAAGATCATCGGGAGCAGCGAACACGGTCGTCATGAGCGCCGACGCTAGCCAACGATGGCGTTGGCAGGCACGTCGTCCAGCCCCTGGGGCCGCCCCGGCCGGCGCTCAGCTCACCGGCTCGGGCTCGGGTGCACGAATCTGGCGCAAGATGCGGATGACCGATGCCACGCCGAAGAACACGACCAGAACGCCGATGACGATCCAGGCGAACAACGGCATCTCGCCGGAACCCGCGCCCACGATGTAGGCGTACGGCGCAATGAAATTCACGAAGGCGACGACAGCCCAGAGCTGCACGGAACGCCAGTTCCCAGCCCTCGCTTCTTGGACCACCCGAACTTGTCCGTATGCATAGGGCCACGCTGTACCGACATCGATGATGAGAAAGATCACCGGACTGACGTTGTATTCGCCAAGCGTCGGCCACACGATCAGCGCCCGAAGAACGGCGTAGGCGACGACGCCCACGATCCACGCGGTGCCCCAGCCGCCAACCTTGGTCTTCGAGCTCATGTGGGTGACCTTACGCCTCAGTCGTTACGGAACGTGTGATTGAACTCCGCTCAACACCCCACGCGGTGAGATCATCACTTGACGCGGTGGGGCTATCCACAGGTAAGGTTCCGGGACTTATGGCCCTAGTACCCACGATCCCCGGCCTGGAGATCCAGCGAGTTACGCCGGAATCCCCGCTGTACAGCGAGGCCCGTCGGCTCCACGCTGAGTGCTACCTCGATGCCGGGTACGTGTCACCGGAGGACATCCGCGACGATGGCTGGATCCACGACATCTGGGTACCGGTAAGCCAGTACTTCGCAGCGGTCGACTCATCCACCGATGAAGTGGTGGGGACCTGCCGGGCGATTCGGCCAAGCGTGCGGGGGTTGCCCGCCTTCCTCGAGACGCCAATCGATGCGGAGGCGATCGAGATCTTCGGTGAGATCGATCCGAACCGATGCTTCGAGATCTCTGCGTTTGCGACACGACGCATCGGGTTACAGAACATGGCGATATCCGCAGCGCTGTACAGCGCGGTGATGCAATTGGCGCTCGCCGAGGACCGGGCGTACCTCATCGCGCTGATGGACAACCGGTTCCTTCGAATCATGCGCCGATGGTTCCAGTTTCCGTTCGAGTCCATCGGCAACGCATCGATGTACATGGGCTCCACATCGACCCCCGTAGCGATGTACGTCCCACGCGTCGTCGAGCTGTACCGCGACGAACTCCCTGACTCGCTCGCGTTCTTCTGTGGCGATATCTCGTTGCAAGACCTCGACGACCTGATCATCGATCTTCGGGACCGAGTACCGGACTATCGAGCCAAGATCATCGATCTGAGCCAGCACAGCCACGAGGAAGACGACATCAAAGCGTCACTTCTTTGAAAACGCTCTAATAAGTGGGTCGCCGCCGCCGACGGGTTGACCTATGCGCAAGGCTTGGGTGGTCGCGCTCGCCTCCCTTTTGATCGTTGTTCTCGTGGCCGGGGCTGGCTTTGGCGAGCTCGGGCTTCTCCTCGCCCGGCTGACGTCGGCGGTTGTGTTTCTGCTCGCCGTTGCGTATCGACTCCGAACCGATCCCAGCGTCGCTCGAGCGCCGTGGCTCTGGATCCTCACCGCGGGCAGCTTGATCCTGGTCTCCGCGACGACACGCATGGTCCATGGCGCCGCCGTGAACGTCGAAGCGCCGTTCCCCAGCTGGGCCGAGATACCGGGTCTCGCCGGCTACGCATGTTTCCCGATGGCAGCCCGTTCGTTCTGGCGCCACCGATCACGCCGCAACGACATCGAGAGCGCGCTCGATGGGCTTCTCGTGGGTGCGGCAGTCGCCGTGATTGTCTTCTCCGCCATCTTGTCGGACTACATCAGCGACCGCTCGATCGACAGCTGGGCCCGGTCCGGAAACGTCGCATACACGGTGATCGATCTCGTGACGATTGGGATGCTGGCGAGGCTCGCGGTCGGACCCGGCGTCCGGAACACTGCTTGGCGGCTGCTCGCAACAGGCACGAGCTTCATTCTCCTCAACGACCTCTTCTTCTTGCTCGAGACCACCGGGTCGAGCTGGGCAAAAGGCGTTGCGCTCGTCACCAGCCCGATCGCCTTCGCGTTCTGTTCGGCTGCAATCTTGCACCCGCGGGTTGCCGCACTGACCGACAGTCCCGCCGAGTCCGCCGTTCGACTGTCGTTGGGACGAATTGCTCTTCTCGTTTCTGCCCTGCTCACGGTTCCTGCAGCATTGCTGTTCACCTTTGTTCGAGATGTCGAACCGGATATGCCGGTGCTGGTCGCCGGCTCTACCGCCCTCGCCGTACTGTCCTTGGCTCGAATCAGCCTGCTGTTTCGAGCCAACGAACGCGCAGCCCGACTCGAAAAGGCGCTCGCCGATGTCGGACGCCAGCTGCTGGAGGTCCAGGATCCGAACGAGCTGGCGGTGGCGGTGGCCGGCGCCGTTGATCTCGTGGTGGACAATGCTCGATTTGCGGTCGCTGTCGATGGAGGCAGCGCCAACCGGTGGCTCATCCGGCGAGACCATCTCGGCGGGCCATGGGAGTTTGACGCCATCGGCGAACGGCCATTGCCCGACCTGCGCGAGCTCGCCGACATCTGGGAGAAGGGCGAAGCGCTCATCGAGACACCACTCGGCGACCATCGGCAGTTCGGTTCGATCCTTGCCGCGGCATCTGAGATCGAGAATCCGAACGGCCTCGGTCTCCAGACCGTGGCTGCGCAGATCACGCAGGCGCTCGCCACGCTTCGCCTTGCCGAAGCACGCTTCACGGCGAGAAGCGAGCAGCGCTTGTATGCCCTCGTCGAGCAGTCATCGGACCTTGTCACGGTGCTCGATTCCGCGGGCGACATGACGTTCGTCTCCCCCAACTCGTCGCGGGTGTTGGGTGCCAGCCCGAAACAGCTCATCGGAACGGCCGCTGCCTCGCACATCCATCCCGATGACGCTTCCGGTGCGGCTGTGTTGCTGCGAGCACCGACGCGGGCCAACGAGACCCCTCGTGCCGTCGAACTTCGGCTCCGAACGACCGACGGCGACTACCGCTGGTTTGACGCCACCGCTCGCGACTTTCGCGACGATCCCGAGGTCGGCGGCATTGTGGTCACCGCTCGTGACATCACCGATGAGCGCGCCGCAAAGCTCGGCTTGCTTCGGTCCGAGCAATGGTTCCGCGGTCTAGTTCAAAACAGCTCCGATGTCATCGCCGTGCTCGACGAGGCCGGCGTGTTCACCTACGCGAGTCCGGCGTCAGAGGATCTCACCGGGGTGGAGCCTCGACGGTTGCGGGGCCGGAGCTTCCTCGAGCTGGTGCCCGAAGAAGACGTCGACGGCCGGGCCCGCGTCAGGCGAGCACTCGGCTCGATCTCAGCGAGCCAGCACCGGCTGGAACTCTCGATCGAACGGCCCGACGAAACCCACCGGACCGCAGAAGTGACCATCACCGATCTCCGCAACGACCCATCGGTCAGCGGGCTGGTGCTCAACATCCGCGATGTGACCGACCGCAAGATCCTCGAAGAAGACCTCCGTCACCAGGTCATGCACGACGACCTGACCGGGCTCGGAAGCCGCGTCCAGTTCAACAACCAGCTGTCGGGTGCGCTCGCCTCATCTCGCGACGGCAGCAAGGTCGCCGTCTTGTTCATCGACATCGACGACTTCAAGTCGATCAACGATTCGCTCGGTCACGCCGCGGGCGATCAAGTCGTCGTGGAGATCTCGGCTCGGCTTCGCAGCCGCCTTCGTCTGCATGACAACTCTGCACGGTTCGGTGGCGACGAGTTCGCCGTGCTGCTGACCGATGTGTACGGCCAGTCCGATGTCGAATTGGTGGCCGACAGGGTTCTCGAAGAACTCGGCCGCCCGGTGATGCTGCAAGGCCAGGAGGTCCGGCTCGGGGTGAGTATCGGCGTGGCCATCGATGATGGGACTCGCACCCCAGAGGATCTGCTGCGTGGCGCCGACGTTGCGATGTACGAGGCGAAGTCGAAGGGCAAGAACCGCTGGGAGCTGTTCGAAGACTCGATGGCCGAAGAGACGATCGAACGGTTCGAGATCACCAACTCGCTCGAAGGCGCAATCGAGAACGACGAACTGATGGTCTACTACCAGCCCATCGTGGATCTGGGCACGGGGTTGACCGTGGGGGTCGAAGCGCTCGTTCGATGGAACCATCCGGAGCGGGGCATGATCAGCCCCGGGCAGTTCGTGCCGATCGCTGAGCGCAACGGCTTGATCGTGCCGCTCGGACGATGGGTACTCGAACAGGCGGTCAACCAGGTCGCGGCCTGGCGCAATGACGGACACGACATTTATGCCAGCGTCAACGTTTCCGCGGTGCAGCTGCAAAACGATGGAATCGTCGACGAGATCTTGGCCGTCGTCGATGCTGCGTCGATCGACCGGCACGCGGTCGTACTCGAACTCACCGAGTCTGCGCTGATCAACGACTTCAACCTCGTCATTCGCCGAGTGGACGCCCTGCGCGAGGCTGGGCTCCGAGTGGCGATCGACGACTTCGGTACCGGCTACGCAACGCTCACCTACGCCGACCGGTTCTCAGCGGACATCTTGAAGGTCGACCAGAGCTTTGTCGCCCGGCTCGAGGACAACGACGAGTCGCCGATCGTCACCACGGTTCTCAGCATTGCTGAAGCGATGGGCGCAGCGACCATCGCCGAAGGCATCGAGGTCCCGGCCCAACACACCCGCCTGCTGGCGATGGGGTGCACGCTCGGCCAGGGGTACTACTTCACTCGACCGGCACCGGCCGAGGCCATCTCCCAGGTCCTCCTCCGCGAGCTCGACGGCGAAGCCCTGGCCGGCCACGGCCACTGACCGGCCACCGCCCGCGACAACTCGGCGCTCCTCGGAACCAGCAGGACTCTGCGGCCTGCAAGACTGCAGCCATGTCGAGTGTGGACACATCGGTCGAGCCGGTGCTTTCGAGCGGTGAGCGGGTCGGATCGGTAGCGACGATCACGATCAACAACCCCGATCGGCGAAATGCGATGAACGCAGCGATGTACCAGGCGGTGCCCAGTGCATGCGCCACCGCCTTGCGGGAATCCGATCTCCGGGTCGTGGTACTCCGAGGGGCTGGTGATCTGGCGTTCTCGGCCGGCAGCGACATCACCGAGTTCCGCGAGCGTCGGATGGGCCAGGAGTCAGCGGGCTACGACCGGGCCGAACATGCGGCGTGGGCTGCCATCGAGTCCCTTCCCGTGCCGGTCATCGCTGCGATCCACGGCTCCTGTCGGGGAGGAGGCGTTGCGATAGCGCTTCACGCCGACGTGCGGATCGCCAGTGATGAGGCGTCGTTCTCCGTGCCTCCGGCGAACCTCGGCCTCGCCTACCCCGCCGAAGCGACGCGTCGGCTGGTGGCCGCCGTCGGCGCGTCACACGCAAAACGGTTGCTGTTCACCGCCGAAGTGATCGGCGCTGACCGAGCCGCCGCGATCGGTCTGATCGACGAGATCGTGCCCGCGCCCGACCTCGACACCCATGTCGCAACGATGGTCGATGCGATCGCCCGTAAAGCACCGCTGACGCACCGAGCGTCGAAGGCGACCGTAGACGCGATCCTCGCACACGGAACCGCCGCACCGATCCCGTTGCATGACCTGTCGCCAGATGCGGCTGCAGCGATGGCAGCCTGTTACGACAGTGAGGACTTCCGGGAGGGAGTTCGTTCATTCGCCGAGAAGCGCCCGCCTCGCTTTCACGCCCGCTGAGAGGAACTCGATGTCCAACGACCTTCATTCGGTGACCACCGGCCCGCCCGCTTCGGTCGGTGACCTGGTGACGTTGTGGGTGCACGGCGTGGATTCCGATGCGTCTGTCTGGGACCCAGCGGTCGCGCTGGTGTCCGCCACCTATCGCTGCGTCGCGGTCGACTTGCGGGGCCACGGAGCATCGCCCGTATCTGATGACGAAGCCGACTACCTGCGAGAGCCGGTGCTCACCGATCTCGATGCGGTGATCGCCGCGATCCGATCCGACGCCCCTGATGCTCGCATCGTGTGGGTCGGCCACAGCCTCGGCGGCTACCTCGGCATGGCTCATGCACTCACGCGCTCTGGCGCCAACGCCATCGACGGGCTCGTACTGGTTTCAACCGGTCCCGGCTTTCGAGATCCAGACGCCATGGCATCGTGGAACGAGCGGGTGCGGGCCAACGCACCGAACTACAACGTGTCGGAGGCGGCAGCCACGATCGCGTTTCACCACGACGCCACGGTGATGGAACGGCTGACGGACCTGACCCTGCCGCTTGCGCTGGTGATCGGTGATGGCGACAAGGCGTTCCTCGGCGCCAACGACTACCTCGAGCGAAAGCTCCCCCACGCGACGCGGACGACGGTCGAAGACGCACGTCACTTTGTGATGCGAAGCCACCCAGAAGCCGTCGCTGATGCGGTCGACCAGGTCGCCGCCGAGCTCGGAGATCCTGCCCGGGCGTGACCGGACGCATCGCTCTACCGGTCGACGCGGCGCTGCCCGGGTTGCATGACGCCCTTCGTCGCCAACGACTCGTCGTTCTGCAAGCCCCGCCCGGGACGGGCAAGACGACGCGGGTGCCGCCGTCGCTGATCGATCGCCCATGGATCGAGAACCGCCGCGTGCTCCTGCTCGAACCCAGACGGGTTGCGGCGCGAGCTGCGGCCGAGCGAATGGCGAAGGAACGCGGTGAGCGGGTCGGCGAGACCATCGGTATCCGGACCCGCAACGACACGCGAGTGTCGAACGCCACTCGTGTCGAGGTCGTAACCGAAGGCGTCCTCACCCGGATGCTGCTCGCCGATCCATCGCTCGACGGTTACGGAGCGATCATCTTCGATGAGTTTCACGAACGTTCCATTCATGCCGATGTCGCCCTCGCCTTCGCCCGCGAAACCGCCTCGGTGCTGCGAGATGATCTCCGCATGATCATCATGTCGGCCACGTTGGAAGCCGACGTGGTGGCGGCCCGCCTCCGTTCTGACGCGATCGTCTCGGTCGACGCCGAACGCCACCCGGTCGAGGTCTCCTACCGCCCGCCTGAGCCGGGCGAGGATCTCCTCGATGCGGTCAGCCGTTCGGTGACCGACGCGGTCAACTCGCCGGCGCACCGGGGAGATGTGTTGGTGTTTCTTCCGGGCGTCGCTGCGATCGAGCGGGTCCATCGAAACCTCGACCGCTCGTTGACAAGCCGGCTGGAGACCGAACTCGTCATCACTCCCCTGCATGGTTCGCTGCGGCCCGACACCCAGGACATGGCCCTTCGGCCTGACCCCGACGGCCGTCGCAAGATCATCTTGGCGACCCCGATCGCTGAGACGAGCGTGACCATCGACGGCGTCGCCACCGTGATCGATGGCGGTCAGCGCCGGCGCCCCGAAATCGATCACGGCAGAGGCATGGGTCGGCTTCGTACCGTCACTGCGTCGCGGGCTGCCGCAGACCAGCGAGCCGGACGGGCCGGTCGCCAACAGCCCGGCACGTGCATCCGGGTGTGGCATGAGCGAGACAACCAGCACCGACCGGCGCACGAGCCGCCGGAGATCACCACCGCAGATCTGGCCAACCTCGCCCTCGACGTCGCTGCGTGGGGCGCTACCGACGCAACCGATGTCCCGTGGCTCGACCCGCCACCGGCACCAACGCTCGAAGCCGCCCGGGTTCGACTTCGCGAACTCGGGTTGATCGACGACGATCACCGCATCACCGAGCACGGCAAGGCGGCCCACCGGCTCGGGACGGAGCCCCGGTTGGCGCACGCCCTGGTCCGATCGACCGAACTCGAAGCTGATCGCCCCGGTGCCATCGCCACCGCGTGCGCCGTGGCTGCGATCCTCGGCGACGCTGCTCCCCGAGGTCGGGGCCAGTCCGCGGATCTTCGTCGCCTTGTCGAGCGGCTCGACGGGTCAGCGCAACGTCAGGCCCAGCGATGGCGGGAGCGCCTCGACCCAGACCGCACCGGAGCCCGTGTCGACGCCGAACTGACCGGGTTGGTGGCGTCGCTGGCGTTCCCCGAGCGGCTCGCGCAGCGGCGAGCGGACGAATCGTCGTATCGCCTGGCCAGTGGCGCTGGGGTGTCGCTCGACCAGGCCGATGGTCTCGCCCGTCAACCCTGGCTGGCCGTCGCCGAAGTCCACGGCGCTGGGGCCGACGCTCGCGTCGTCACCGCCGCGCCAATCGACCTCGACGAGATCCTCGATGTTCATGAGGACCGGGTCACCGAGACCGACTACGGCGGCTGGGACCGTCGAGCTCGCGATGTCGTGTTCGAGCGGCAAACCCGGATCGGGTCGATCATCGTCACCCGCCGGCCCGACGACGCACCGCCGGTCGAGGCGGTTCGCGCCGGCTTGTTCGCAGGCGTTCGACGAGAGGGCTTGGCCCTCCTCTCCTGGGACACCGCAGATCGTCGCTATCGAGACCGCCTGGCGTTCGTGCACCGCCTTCGTCCTGATGAATGGCCTGACGTCAGCGACACCGCCCTGCTCGATCGACTCGACGACTGGCTTGGTCCTGCGATCGATCGGCGGAGTCGTCGATCGACCCTCGAGCGGCTGACCGTGCGTGATCTCCTGGCGACCCTGCTCGACTGGCGTCAGAGCCGTGAGCTCGACCGGCTGGCGCCGACGCATCATGACGTCCCGAGCGGCAGCCGGTTGCCGATCGACTACGAACCACAGAGCGGTCCGGTGCTGGCGGTACGGCTCCAAGAGGTCTTCGGTTTGACGACGTCACCGAACGTGGGCGGGGGCGAGGTGCCACTGACGCTTCACCTGCTCTCCCCCGCCCATCGACCGCTCCAGGTAACCCAGGATCTCGCGTCGTTTTGGGCCGACGGGTATGGAGAGGTCCGCAAGGAGATGCGCGGGCGCTACCCCAAGCATCACTGGCCAGAAGATCCCCTCAGTGCACCCCCGACCAATCGCGCGAAGCGGCGGTCGTGACGTTTGGCTGGTTTGGTGGCGTCGTCAGGCTGGACTGCCGGCGAGGCGCCACAAGAACGTCGCCATCTGCGCCCGGGTGACGGGGTCGTTCGGCGAGAAGGTCGTCGCGGTCGTGCCGGACGTGATTTCTCGTTGGACGAGCCAGTCGACCGCGTCGGCGAAGAACTGGCCTCGCTTGACGTCACTGAAGCTGGATTGCGGTGCGTCTTGCTCGCCCTCCATGCGCCACAAGAACGTCGCCATCTGGCCTCGGGTGACAACATCGTCCGGTGAGAAGCGCCCGGGTGACGTACCGGTGGTGATCCCCTGCTGGGCGAGCCAATCGATCGCCAACGCATCGAATCGGCCGCGCGGAACGTCGACAAAGTTGGAGATCGGTGCACCCGACGGGCTGCCGTTGTAGCGATGCAGGAAGGCCGCCATTTGCCCTCGGGTCACCGGGTCGTTCGGCGAGAAGCTGGTCGGCGACGTGCCGGTCGTGATGCCGGTGGATGCCAGCCAGGTGACCGCCGGGGCGTAGTAGCTGCCGGACTGCACGTCGAGGAACACGCTCCCCCCGTCGAAGTCGAACAGGTTGAGGCTCTCGTAGCTCCGGCCCAAGATCTCGACGCTGTCGGCATTGAGCCAGGTGTCGAGCACCGTGCCGTACACGCTTCGGAAATCCAGGTGATGATGCATGTCGCCGCGGTTGTCGAGGTTCGTGAGCGACGGCTGGGTGCCGTGCATCCCGCCCCTGACGTTGGGACCGATGAGCATCATCAGACCCGCGGTTCCGTGGTCGGTACCCGACGTGTTCTGTTCGACCCGCCGTCCGAACTCAGACACCACGAGCACGGCAGTGCGGGCGGCGAACGCCGGGGAGAGGGTCGAGAAGAAGGCGTCGATGCCCGCGTCGAGTTCGGCCATCAGATCGTCGTGATCGGGCCGCTGCCCTTCGTGGGTGTCGTAGCCGCCCTGGTTGATGTTCAGGAGCTGGGTACCGAGGTTGAGGTTGATGACCTCAGCTGCGACCGCCAATTCCCGGGCAAGGCCTTCCTCGGGCAGGTTGTCGTTGAACGCGGGCGCGATCTCGACCGCAGTGTCGACGGCGTTCGCGAAGGCGTTGGCCACGAATGGTCCGAAGATCCCCTTGCCGGCGGCCTGCCCGCCGAGATCGGAGAAGACATCGAACGCATCACGCTGCCAGGCGTCGGAACGGTCGGCTCCGAACAGTCCACCGCCGGGTGGGAGCGCAACGGCAGACGTCGCAGGCCCTCGGAGGGTGAGGGGCACGCCGTCCCAGCCAACGGCAACCGAGCCGAGCGACCCGAGGGCCTGGCCATCGCCGTAGCGGCCGAGCCATCCGGTCGGCTGCACCCCGCCTTGGATGCCGCTCATCCAGGTCGCCATCGACGTGAAATGGCTGTGGTCATCGCTTTCCTCGCCAACTCCGCGAATGAAGGCGACTTGCCCGGCGTCGTATCGATCCTTCAGCCGGGGGAGATTGGGATGCAGGTACAGGCCTTCGCCGACCGACTGGGCGGCACCCACGTTGGTTGCGAGCGACCCGCGGGCGTCGTGGTAGGCGCCGTCGTCGAATGGGATGAGGGTGTTGAGATGGTCGTTGCCGCCGTTGAGGAACACATTGACGATGATCCGATCGGTCGGAGCAAGCGGCGTTGCGGCGGCGGCCAAGGCGTCGAACGCACCATGGGTCAGGGTCAGGCTGGTTGCGCCACCGGCTGCGAGCGCGCCCTGCAGGAACCGGCGACGAGCAAACCCGCCATCGGTGGTGTCGTGCCGCGACAGTTGCGCCATCGCAATCTGGGCGTCGGTCGGGCGGCGGAAGGGGGTGAGCTTCTTCATGATGTCTCCTTCTCTCTTCGCCGCGCTCAGTAGACCTGGAACTCGGGCACGAGGGCGCCGAGCATCCGGGCTTGGTTGGCAATCGACCAACGATGGCCGGCATGCGCGTCGTCGTACCACTGCATGAGTCGATTGCGAGTGGCGGTCGACGGGTCCTCGACGCCGTAGTACGCAAAGATCTCGTCGACCGCAGCTTCACGACCGAGGTTCTCGAGGTTCACGAAGACGCCGTCCATGTGCTGGTTCCAGCGCAGGCCTTCCGCGAACCCGCCGCGGGCCCAGGCCGATGCCGTGTTGAGCCAGGCCATGCCTTTGCCCCAGCCGGCCACGCTCGGCGGGTCGAGTGGCACCATGCCCATGTTCTCCATGCGCCAGCGCAACCCGAAGTTCGACGCAGAGATGCCGGTCTGTTGTACGACCGACACGATCCAGTCCATCGGGTTCTTCACCTGCGCCCAATGCGAGGACTCGTCCCAGAAGTCGTCGTGTTCCAGCACGGCACGAACCAGGGAAGCGACTTCCATTCCCGACGCGACAAAGTCGGCCGCGATGGAGTTGATCGTTGCGTCCGACGGCTGCAGGTTCGCGAAGTACACAAACATCAGTCGGGCCATTCGCTGGGCGGTGGCTTGTTGTCGCACCCCGTAGACCAGTTCGTCGATGGTGTCGCGCTCGCCACCGTGCTGTGCGACCCCGTTCCAATTGGCGGTGATGCCAAACAGCGTCTTTTGGCCGTGGTCGTGGGCTTCTGAGTTGTAGACGTAGGTCCCGTCCCAGAACTCCTCGGCTTGATTCCAACCAACGGTGTTGTGGCCTGTCCACGCTGCCGTCATCGCCACCACGTCAGCCTCGGTGAAATGACCGACACCGCAGGTGTAGAGCTCCATCAGCTCTCGGCCGAAGTTCTCCTGCGGTGCCCACACGGTGTTTTCTTGATTGTCCAGCGCCATCAGCATCGCAGGCGAGATGGACACCGCCCGGGTCAGATCGGCGAAGTTACTCATCGCCATACGACGGAAGATCCCGACCTGGTCCCAGAGGGCGACGATGTCGAAAATCTTGTCTTGGGCGCAGGCGAAGTGGTCATGCCAAAAGAACGCAAGCCGCTCATAGATCGGAAGGTCCGCAGCGGTCGCCGGAGGCGAACCGGGTGCCGCTGCGGGGTTGGGAAGGGTCGCCATCCGGTCGACCCACCACTCGATGACCTGGCCGTGGACCTGCCACTGGCCATCGTTGCCCACCCATCCAGGGCGGCCGACATCGGGGCCGTTCGGCGCATTCTGTCCTGCGGAAAAACCCATGACGGCGGCCACCGCCTGGGCTCTCGTTTGCCCCGTGAGCGCAGCGATTTCGGCGGGCGAACCCCCGAAACCGGCTCGTCGAAGCAGGTGCGCAGCATCTGCGCTTGTCACCACATCACTCGTTGGCATGTGTGTGCCTCTCTCCGCCCGCATCGATGCGGCCCGGGAGCAGGCCGCGATAGGTCTATCGGCCTGCAGAGAGGTGGGCTTGAAGGTTCTTCCGACCCGGTCTCTGAGACCGACTCGCCCAACGCACGGCTCACTGTAGACCATGTGACTCGAACGGTCGACGCGCCCACGGAACGTGGCGACGGATCGGGCCGTGCTGTGGCGAACGGGGGACGACTCGCTCCGCCACATTGCGACGTCGGCGAAGTCGTTTCGAGGCAATGTCGATCCGGTGACGCGGGAACCAAACCGAATCGTGCGTCGTCAGAGCAGGCATGCGTTTCGCCGCGAGCTGGCCAACCTGACCGATCGGACCGCCGCCCTCTGGTGAGCAGGCGGTCCTGATCACTCGTCGCCCGGGCCACCCTGGAGGGGATCCCGCCCGGCCCGGGCGGCGGGTTCTCGACGGGTGCAGCCGAGGAACAACGCTGGAGATCTCGCGCCCCCAACCCACCGCCATAGCCTGGTTCTGTGAGCCGCGGCCGATTCGCACCCAGCCCGACAGGCACGCTCCACATCGGAAATCTGCGAACCGCCCTTGCCGCCTGGCTCACCGCGCGACACGCAGGCAGCGAGTTCCTCCTTCGGTTCGAAGATCTCGATGCGGCGACGGCTCGACCCGAGCACGAGGCGGCGCAACGACGCGATCTCGAACGGCTCGGACTCGACTGGGACCACGGGCCCGTGCGCCAGTCGGAACGACTCGACCGGTACGCGGACACGCTCGCCGATCTCGAGCGGGCAGGTGTCACGTACCGGTGCTGGTGCTCGCGTCGCGAGATTCGGGAGGCGCCGAGTGCACCCCACCTGCCACCGGGCCACTACCCCGGCACCTGCCGCGACCTCAGCGCTCGTCAGATCGCGGAACGGGAAGCGACGGGCAAGCCGCCCGCGCTCCGGCTCCGTACCGATCATCCGGAGGTGACGATCCTCGACCAACTCCACGGCGAGCACACCGAGACGGTCGACGATCTCGTGCTTCGGCGAGGGGACGGAACACCGGCGTACAACCTCGTCGTCGTCATCGATGACAGCGTGCAAGGGGTGGAGGAAGTCGTTCGCGCCGACGATCTCCTCGCGTCGACTCCCCGCCAGGCGTACCTCCAACAGCTGCTCGACCTGGTGGAACCTCGCTGGCTGCATGTTCCTCTCGTCCTGAGCCCAGACGGCAGCCGCTTGGCCAAGCGCGACGGGGCGGTGACGCTCGATGATCGGCTTGCTGTTGGCGACACGCCCGAGCGCGTGGTCGCCGTGCTGGCCGCCAGCCTCGGACTTGAGGTCGACGCGGCGGAGATCACCCCACGCGAGCTGATCGACGCCTATGCCGTTGCGAGTCTCGACGCACAGCCCTGGACCGTCACGCACGACCAGATCGAGCAACCCTGGTGACCGCTCCCACCGCCCGCCCCACACTCCTCACGCAACGATTCGTTGCGCTCTGCGGTGGGGTCACCCTGTACTTCCTCGGGCTGAACATGACCCTGTCGGTCCTGCCACTCTTCGTCGAAGGGGAACTCGGCGGGACCGATGCCCAGGTCGGCATCGCCGTCAGCTCATTTGGGCTCGCGGCGGCATGTATCCGACCAATCATCGGGCCGCTCGGCGATCGCCACGGGCGGCGACGGCTCATGGTGATCGGCGCGATCGTTGCCGGGACGGCCACCCTCGCAACCGCGACGGCAACGACGCTCCTCGCCGTCATCGCCTTTCGAGCGATCGCCGGGCTCGGCGAAGCAGCCGTCTTCGTCGGCGCGGCGAGTGCCGCGCAGGACCTCGCCAGCGACGAGCGACGAGGAGAGGCGGCGAGCTACTTCTCGTTGGCGATCTATGGCTCGCTCTTCGTCGGCCCGCCTCTCGGCGAGTGGATCTCCGACACCTGGAGCACGGATGCGGCGTGGTTGGTCGCCGGTGCCCTCGCCGTCACCGCCGCACTCACAGGCATCGTCGCCCCCGGGCGCCCCATCGACCCGCCACCCGTGCCACAGCGCCGGGTTCTCTTCCACCGTGCCGCACTGCGGCCTGGAGCGGTCCTCTTTCTCGGTCTGCTCGGCTACACCGGCTTTCTGGCGTTCGCGGCGCTGCACGCCGAAGAAGTCGGCATTGCGAACACCGGCACCGTCTTCACGGTGTTTGCGCTCGTGATCATCTTCCTGCGGATCTTCGCGGCGAAACTCCCCGATCGGCTGGGCCCGGTCACCACCAGTCGCATCTCGTTGACATGCGGTGCCATAGGACTCGGGGTCCTCGCGGTGTGGCAGCAGCCGGTCGGCGTCTACGTCGGTGCGGCGATTCTCGCCGTTGCACAATCGTTCCTCTTCCCCGCCCTGTTCGCCCTGGTGGTGGATACTGCTCCAGATGCCGAACGCAGCCACGCAATCAGCACGTTGTCGATGTTCTTCGATCTCGCCTTTGGCTTGGGCGGCCCGGTGATCGGCGTGATCTCTGACACCGCCGACCGTTCGACCGCATTCGCCGTGTCGGCCGGGATCGCCACCCTGGCGCTGGTCACCTGCCGCCGTATCCTCGGCGATGTCGCATCCGCGACGTCGGTCCAAGAGATCGGTCCGAGGAGCAGTCGACGATGACCACCAGCGGCCAGGCGATCGCAGCGATCGACATCGGTACCAACTCGGTTCACCTCGTCATCGCTCGCCCGACCGAGTCCGGGACGCCGGAGATCATCACCCGTGAGAAAGCTCCAGTCCGGCTCGGCTCGGGCGCTCGGGACATGAAGACGCTCGATCCCGACGCCGCGCTTCGTGCCATCGATGCGCTCGGCCGGTTTCGCCGGATCGCAGAAGCCCACGATGCCGAGATCGTCGCGGTCGCCACCAGCGCCGTCCGAGAGGCAGAGAACCAGGCCCAGTTCATCGATGCGGCGTGGACCGATGCTCGGGTCGCCGTCGACGTGATCTCGGGCGTCGAGGAAGCTCGACTGATCCATCTCGGCGCGCTCGGTGCCGTGCCGGCCGCTGACCGGCGCCATCTGGTCATCGACATCGGCGGCGGCTCAACCGAATTCGTCGTCGGTCATGGCACGACACCAGAGCTTGCCCGCTCGCTGAAGCTCGGCCACATTCGCCTCACCGAACGCTTCTTTCCCGATGGTCAGATCACGAAGAAGGCAGTCGATGAGTGCCGCCGTTACGTGCGGGCCTTTCTCGCTCCCGCGGCACGCGAGATCACCGATGCCGGGTTCGAGATTGCGATCGGTTGCTCGGGAACGATTGAGAACCTGGCCCGGATGGCAGCGGTCGAGGCGGGTGAAGCCGTGCGCACGGTCGACAACCTCATCTTGACGAGGGACGGCCTCTGGACGGTGGTCAAGCGACTCCTTGCGGCGGACGACACGGAGCGACGAGCGCGAACTCCGGGCCTCGATTCGCACCGAGCCGACGTGATCGTCGGCGGGGCCGTCTTGTTGCGGCAGATCTTCAAGGTGCTCGACATCGGTGAGATGGTCGTCTCTCCGGCGGCGCTTCGAGAGGGGGTCGTGCTCGATCAGATCCGACGGCGAGCCGGCGGCAGTGGCGATGCCCTCCATCATCTCGGCGACCTTCGGCGCTCGAGTGTCGAGGCCGTCGCTCGCCGCTACGAAGAGGACTTCACCCATGCCGAACATGCGACCGACCTTGCTCTTCAGCTCTTCGACGCCCTTCGCCCCCGGCACGGCTACGGCGAGGCGGAGCGGGACGTGCTGGAGGCCGCGGGACTGTTGCACAACGTTGGACGATTCATCGCCCACGCGGCGCACCACAAACACTCGTACTACCTGATCCGCCACAGTGAGCATCTGGCGGGATTCAACGAACGTGAGATCGAATTGATCGCGCAGGTGGCGCGCTACCACCGCAAGAGCAACCCGCGTCCGAAACATCCCGAGTTCGCCGCGCTCAGCGATCGTGACCGGCAACGAGTTCGGGTGCTCGCCGGCATCCTGCGCATCTCGATCGGTCTCGACCGGACCTACCGACGGGTTGTTCACGAGGTCACGGTGTGCGTCGACGACGACCTCCTGATCTCGCTGCGGGTTCCCTCTGAGACCGACGTCGAACTCGAGGTGTTCACAGCCCGAGAACGAGCGGGGCTTCTCGAACTTGCGCTCGGTGCCCGTGTCGATTTCGTTGTTTCCGAGGCAGGCTGATCCGATGACCGATGTTCCGTCGTGGTTCACCAGCGCCCTCGAACACCAGCCCGAGTCACGTCGACTCGATGTCGACGGTGCGTCGATCCACTACCTCGCCTGGGGCGAGCGAGGATTGCCCGGGATCGTCTTGGTGCATGGTGGCGCAGCTCATGCCCACTGGTGGAGCCATGTCGCACCGTCGTTCCTTCCCGATCATCGGGTCGTGGCGATCGATCTGAGCGGCCACGGCGACTCTGACCGGCGAACCGACTACACCCTTCGCGCCTGGACCGAAGAAGTCGCGGCGGTCATCGATGACGCAGGCTTCTCCAGTGCACCGATCGTCGTCGGACATTCGATGGGCGGATTCGTGACGATCGCGACTGCGGCATGGCAGTGCGACCGGATCGGTGGCGCGGTGATCATCGACTCGCCAGTCGTGGCGATGGATCCGGAAGTGGAGCGAGCTCGTCGAACCGACGAATTCAAAAAGGCCAAGGTCTACGACGACCCCGAAGTCCCGATCGCCCGATTCCGGACCATCCCGGAGCAGGACGTCTACCTGCCGTATGTGAAAGAACACGTTGCGCGTCGCTCGTTGCGCCAGCTCGACGATGGCCGCTGGGGCTGGAAATTCGATCCAACGATCTTCATCCCGCGCCGGACGCAACCAGCAGAACTGTTGTCACAGATCGAGTGTCGGGTTGCCCTGCTGCGGTGCGAGCACGGACTCGTGACGACCGACATTGGCGACTACATGTACGAACAGCTCGGGCGAGTGGCACCGGTGATCGAGTTGCCGACCGCGGGGCATCACCCGATGCTCGATGTGCCCCTGATCTTGATCACCGCGCTGCGGTCGCTGCTCGCCGACTGGGACCACTCCAGCCCCCTTCGCCGGCCAGCCACGACCTGATGCGCTAGTCGATGTGCGGGGCGAGCTTCTCGCCCCACGCCGCGATGCTCTCCTCCGGGTTCTGGAAGAACATGAACGACGGAACGACAAGGCGATGGAGCCCCCAGGAGGCTGCTTCCTCGACGGCACCGGCCAGGTCGTCGCCGAAGATGCCGGGATGGATGCCGGTGATCTCGATGGCCGACGGGTCCCGGCCGTGCTCGGCCGCCGTGGTGGTGACGATGTCAGCAAGCTCGGCCATGTCCCCCTTCGCCGGGAAGAAGCCGTCGCCGATGCGGCCCGCGCGTTCGGCTGCGCCCCGGCTGTGCCCGCCGATGGTGATCGGCACGGAGCCGTTCGTCGGTTTGGGGTTGGAACTCATCCCCTCGAACGACACGAATTCGCCGTCGAAGCTTGCGTTGTCATTGGCCCAGAGCGCGCGCATGACCGCCACGTACTCCTCGGTGCGAGCGGCGCGACGTTCCCACGGCACGCCGAGGACGTCGAACTCTTCTTTCAGCCAGCCGATGCCGATCCCGAGTTGGAGCCGACCGCCCGAGAGACTGTCGAGCGTCGCGACTTCCTTCGCATAGGTCACCGGGTGACGTTCCGGGAGCAGCGAGATACCGGTCGCGAGCGTGAGTTCGCTGGTCGTGGCGGCGACGAAGGCGAGCCAAACGAGCGGATCAGGGATCGGGTTGTCACCAGAACCGGGCATCTTGCCGTCGGGGGCGTACGGATACGTCGACTCGTATCCCTCCGGATACACGACATGCTCGACCGTCCAGACCGAATCAAAGCCGGCGCTCTCCGCAGCTCGGCCGAGCATGGCGGCGCCGGGGCCGCCGGCGAACGGGCCGGTATTCGCGAAGCCGATGCCGAATTTCATCTGAGGTCTCCTGGTGTTGGACGGGCGACCATGTTGCCCCGAACGGACAACGCAACCGAAATGTGATATCATTTTGATCCATGAATGATTCCCCCCAACCAACCGCCCCTGTGCCCCACACCGTTCCCGACCTGGGGAGCACGATCGCTGAGAAGCCGGGCCGAGCATCCGCCGGCATCGTCGGCATTCTCGCCCTGCTCGCCGCCGTCATCGGCGTGGTTGCGAGCATCGTCTTGATCGCAACCGTCAGTCCGATCTTCGTGATCACCCTGGTCGTCAGTGCCGTGCTCGGCACGGTCTGGCTCATCCCCCACTACCTCCTGCAACCCAACGAGGCACTCGTCGTGATCCTGTTCGGCCGCTACCGCGGGACGATCACCGAGCCGGGCTGGTATTGGACAGCGAATCCGTTCACCAAGGCTGAATCCCGCAAGGTCAGTCAGCGGGTCCACAACTTCCAGACGCCGGTGTCGAAAATCAACGATGCCGAGGGCAATCCGATCGAGATCGCAGCCGTCGTCGTCTGGCGAGTCACCGACACCGCCAAAGCCGTCTTCGACGTCGACGACTACGACGACTATGTCGTGGTGCAAAGCGAGACGGCCATCCGGCACCTTGGTACCCAGTACCCCTACGACGATTTCCAGGGCGACCGCACGAGCCTTCGGGCCGATCCCGACATCGTTGCCGCGAGCCTCCACGAGGAACTCCAGCAGCGCCTCGACGACGCCGGTATTGAAGTTGTCGAAGCTCGCCTGACCCACCTCGCCTACGCGACGGAGATCGCCGAAGCCATGTTGCGACGCCAGCAGGCTGCTGCGGTCGTCGCGGCCCGCCGCACGATCGTCGAAGGGGCGGTCGGCATGGTCGAAGACGCACTCGAGATGCTCGGCGAACGCGACGTGGTCGAGCTCGACGAGGAGCGCAAAGCAACCATGGTCTCGAACCTGCTGGTGGTATTGACCTCGGAAAACCAAACCACCCCGGTGGTCAACGCTGGGTCGATCTACTAGCCCAACGGCGATGGCTCGGAAACGAAAGAGCTACCCGCTCCGCATCGACCCTGAGGTGCATGCCGCGCTCGAGCGGTGGGCGGCCGACGAGCTGCGCAGCGTCAACGCGCAAATCGAGTTTCTGCTTCGCCAAGCCGTCACGCAAGCCGGTCGGCTCGGGTCGAGTAAGGCAGCTGCGGCCGATGTTGAGTCGGACTGACGACTCAGTCTTCGAGGTCGACGGCGTCGGCGATCGCCGCATTGTCGAACAACTTGTTCACGGCGAAGAGCAGCATCCACCGGCCGTTGAAATCGAGCCATGGTGACTCGGCGCCCGGGTCGACCCGTTCAACTCCGTGGATCGTCTGGGCGTTGAAGTACGCAACGTCACCCCAGTCACACATGGCGTCGAGATCGACTCGAGTGCCATCCTCACGCTCGACGTACGCACCACCGGTCTGGTAGTCCTCACCCTTCTTCGACAGCAACATCGTAGGAACGGTGAGTTGGTGATAGTCGACCGGGTCGGCGTGCCGATTCAGGCCACCGAGTCCGCTCGGATAGAACTGGAACGCGAGCCGAGCGGTACACCCGTCTTCGGGCTCTTTCGCCAAGAAGCTGTCGGCGCGAAGGTCGCTCAACCGGTTCTTCATCTCGAAGATCGGGCGACACATCGAAAAGAGGTCGAACGGATCGTCGTTCCACGGGAAGAAGACGAACTGGTGGAAGCACCCACCGACGTGGGCGCGCTCATCCCAGCGATTCATCCGGTGGAAGTTGGGAGCACCCTGCTTGATCGGCGCGTAATTCGGGATCGACGCCCGCCCGATGTTCTCGAGCCACGCTCGCACCGGTTCGAGGGTGGCTCGGGGAACCACGTTCTTCGCGATATAGCAATCGCCTGCCCGAATGTTCTCTCGCATCTCGGTCAGTCGCTGCTCGTCAGCGAGGACCGCCGCATGATCATCGAAAACATGGATCTCGCGTGCAAACACCATGTCGGGCCCTCCGTCTCGCCGTGGCCGTGGTGGACTCCTACGGTATCGCCCCGCCAGCCGCCACTCTATGAGACTTTTGACTCATCAAACCCGCCGGAGCGCATGGTAGAACGCAGCCCGGACCAGGAGGACCGCGAGTGACAACCGGCAAGCAACGCCTCTTGATCCTCGGCGCCCGGCCGCTCCAACTCCCGGCCTACACCGCAGCCCACGAACTCGGCGTTGACGTGATCGCCATCGATCCGGACCCTGCTGCGCCCGGCCGGGCCCTCGCCAGCGTGTTCGCCGCCCATGACCTCGCCGATGTTGCGGCGTGCCTCGCCGTCGCCCGGCAAGAGCGGGTGAATGGCGTCCTCACGCTTGGCGCCGAGTACCCCATTCCGCTCGCCGCTCGCCTCGCCGCCGAACTCGATCTTCCCGGGCTCGACCCCTCCCGGGTCGGTGGTGTCACCGACAAGCTCACCATGCACGACGTTCTCGCTTCAGCCGGCGTCGCGGTGCCCGAGACCTCCTGCGTATCGTCGCTGTCCGACGCCCGGCAAGCCGTTGCCGCCATCGACGGACCGACCATTGTCAAGCCGGCCGACAGCTCGGGGGGACGCGGCGTGACGGCCCTCGCCCAGGGGGCAGACACCGGCTCGATCGACACGGCCTACGCGCTCGCCCAGCCCCTGTCACGGACCGGGCGAGTGCTCGTTTCGGCATATGTCGACGGGCCCGAGTTCTCCGTGGAGGCAATGACGTACGCCGGCTCGACGACGGTCGTGGCCACTACCGACAAGGTGACGTCTGGCCGACCCCACCATGTCGAGGTCGGTCACAGCCAGCCCAGCAGCCGGGCGGGCGCATCTGCCGTTGCCGCCCTCGCGGTTGAGGCGATCACCGCGTTGGGCATCGAGTCGGGTCCTTCCCACACCGAGATTCGACTCGATGGCGACCGACCCGTCGTGATCGAAGTGGGAGCCCGGCTGGGTGGCGGTTACATCACATCGCATCTGGTTCCGTTGTCGACAGGCGTCGACCTCACCCGAGCCACAGTGCAGGTCGCCCTCGGCCGCACTCCCGACCTCTCGCCCAGCTCGGTGGTCCATGGTGGGGCGGCGGTTCGTTTCTTCACGCCGCCCGTGGGCACCCTGGCGGCCGTGCGCGGCGCCGACGAGGCCGCCACGATGCCGGGTGTGGAGGTCATGCAGCTCGACGCCGAGCCAGGAGACGTGATCAACCCGCTCCGAGATGCCAGGGACCGCATCGGTCATGTCATCGCGAGTGGGATCGATCCCGAGGCGGCGCGGGCGCGGGCCGCCGCCGCGGTTGAGCGGGTCGAGTTCGAGATCGCCTAGCTGGCCGAAGGGCGATGCGACGCTGCCCTACCCGTCCTGATGCGCGGCGACGCGAGGCGCCAACCCTCGCAACGCATCAACCCCTCGCTTGCGCGACCAGTACTCGCCGACGACGTCCCGATTCGCCTGTCGCTGCTCGTCGGACTGAGGGTCGTTGAGCGTCGTCGGCAGATCGTCGACATCGCGAACAAACGCACCCATCTCGGTAAAGAACGGATGCAGGGTCGACTCTGGCCGGAGATAGAGCGTTGCGCCCTTGTAGAGGGCCATGCTGGCGTTACCAATGCCCTGCTGACGCACATGATTCAGGATTGCGGTGCCGCAGCGGCTCACCGCCTCGTTGTAGTCCGCGAGCGGAAGGAAGTCGATCATTGCGACGAATGCGTCACCAAACCACCGGTTCCCGAGCTGGGCGACATGACGGGCATAGCGGTCATCGCCGTAACTCAGGGGAACGAAGATCCGCCGACCGGTGAGATCGACCTCCTTCAGCAGTTCCATCGCTGGGATGTGATTGTTCGTCGGCGATGCAGAGTTGCCGAGCAAGATGTCAGGTCCGGCCATGTCGACGCCGACGGCGAACGTGTCCTCGGTCGTGTAGTACGCGAAGTGGTGGTAGTCCGCCGTGAAGTCGGGAATCGCCGCGTGGATCTTCGGCAGATCGACCGGGTTGACGTTGACGAGATCGAGATGTCGAGCGGCAGCGAGGAGCCCGAACCGGTCGATGGTCTGGTTTGGCACGAACCGACCGCGCAGCCGCCGAATGAGGCGGCGGCGCCGATCCGCGTTGGTGACCTGTAGCAGCCGGCGCCTCCAGGCCAGCCGGCGCTGGTGATCCGAGCTCGACGGCAACAGCCCCGATCCGAGGTGCGGAAGTTCGTTGACGTATTCGTAGCCCCAGGCCCCCCACAAGACCAGGACTGCGTCCGGAACATACTCGAGCGCGCCGGCAAACTCGTGGGTCATGCCGTGGACAAGAACACAGTCAGCCTGGGCGATATCGGCTCGGAGCTCTGCGGACCCGTCGAAGTAGTCGGCATCGACGTGGCGCAGCGAAGCCGATTCCGTCGTGTGTAACGTCGTTGCGCCGTCCGGCGGCAAGATCCGCAGTTGGGTTGCGCCCGGGAACGCCTCTTCGGACATGTCAGCCTGCAGCGGGATGAACTTGTCGTCGAGCGCGAAGTGCAAGATGTGCATGCGTGATCCGGCTTAGACCGGCTCGAATTCCAGGATGGTGTCGATGACCCGCTCCTGATCGAGATCACTCATCGAGGTATAGAACGGCAGCCGACACAAGGTGTCGGCGACCCGTTCGGTGACGGGGCAATCACCGATCTTGCCGCCCCACTGCTCGGCGAACGCGGTGAGGTGCAGCGGCAGGTAGTGAAAGACCGAGCCGATGTCGGCAGCCTTCAGGTGGGCGATGAACGCAGTCCGCATGTCCGGGTCCGGGAAGACGAAGTGGTACATGTGATACGCCGAGTCACAGTGCTCGGGCACGACCGGCCGCTGGATGTCGAGGCGGGCCGCGAAGTCGGCCAACGCCTCGTCGTAACGGCGCCACAACCGGCCCCGCCGAGCCTGGATCGACTCGTGTTGCTCGAGCTGGCCGTACAGGAATGCCGCGAGCACATCGCTCATCACATAGCTGCTGCCGGTGTCGACCCACTGGTACTTGTCGACCTCGCCGCGAAAGAAGCGTGACCGATCGGTGCCCTTTTCGCGCAAGATCTCCGCTCGTTTCACCAGCGATTCGTCGTTGATGAGCAGGGCGCCACCTTCACCGCACGTGATGTTCTTCGTCTCGTGGAAGCTCTGGGTCGCGAGCACGCCAAAGCTCCCCAGCTGTTGGCCTTTGTAGGTGCCGAACAAGCCATGAGCGTTGTCCTCGACCACGGCGATCTCGCGCTCGTTGGCCATCGCCATGATGGTGTCCATCTCGCAGCCCACGCCGGCGTAATGGACCGGCACGATGGCACGGGTCGCCGGTGTGATGAGCGACTCGAGCGCCTGTTCGTCGAGGTTCAAGGTGTCGGGGCGGACGTCGCAGAACACAGGCCGCGCACCGTGACGAGCGAACGCGTTGGCGGTCGAGACAAACGTGTACGACGGAACGATCACCTCATCGCCCGGTTCGATGTTCAGCAGCATCGCCGCCATCTCGAGTGCGTGAGTGCACGATGTCGTGACCAGCGCTCGTTGCGAACCGACTTCACGTTCGAGCAACTCTTCGCAGCGGTGAGAGAACTGGTGGTCGCCGCTGATCTGCCCGGAGGCCAGCGCCTCATGGATGTACGCGATCTCGCCGCCCTGCAGGGTGGAGCGATTGAACGGAATGTGCGGTGACATGAGCGGTGATCCTACGGTCGGTTGCGCATCAGGCGCAGGAGTCGTTGGAGCTCACTGGCGCCGCCCGGCTGCACGAGGAGCAACCCGAGGTACAACAGCCCGAAGGCTGGAGCGGTGATAGCGAGCAGGGAGAGGTCGGCGAGGTCATCCATCGATGGCACGACGAGAGCCAAGGCCACGCCGCAGATGATTGCCGCGATCGCCGGACGACGGATCGCGCCAAAGAAGTCGAGGACCCGAAGGGGAGTGTCTTTGAACGTGTACGCCATGATCGGCACGAGCATGACGTACGTCGTGACGGCATACGCCCAGGCGACGCCTTCAGGACCCCAGTTCACGCCGATGGCAAAGCCGATCACCGAGCCGATCGTGCCGACCAGGCCGGTCATCACCAGGCGACGCCCGAGACCGAGGCTCAAGCAGACCAGGCCGATGGTGCTCGAGCAGGGCTGGATGAAGGCAACCAGCGCAAGGATCGAGTAGAGCGGAGCAGCGTCGATCCAATCGGGGCCGAGCACCGTACGAATCACCGGCTCAGAGTTGACCAGAAGAAACGCCGTAAGCGGCATCGAGAGCAGGGCGAGCACCGAGATGACACCGCGGTAGTACCGCCGATACTCACGGGCGTTCTCCTGCAGCCGGCTCATTGCCGGGAAGGCAACCGAGTTGATTGGGCCGCGTAGGTTGAGGATCGGGAACATCAGCAGCTGGTACGCCCGGCTGTAGAGGCCCAGCGCCTCGGCGCCGGAGACTCGACCGATGATCATGTTGTCGAAGTTGCGTCCGAAGTAGTTGACGATGTCGAAGATGGTGACGCTGCCGCCAAACTGCAGCAGCGATCGGACACCGTCGCTCCCCTCCGGCTTGCGCACCTTGAGCCCCGACAACCACAGCGCCGTCAAGCTTTTCACCGTGATGCCAGCGAGGCTGCCAGCGACGAGCGACCAGTACCCGAAGTCGTTCACGGCCATCGCGACCGCAACCACGAGGTTGACGATCGGTCCCGAGATGTTCGAGATGCCAAGTCGCCCGAAGTTCATCTGCCGCGACAGCAAGGCGGCCGGCTGGGCCCCGATGCTGCCGAGGAGGAACATGGGCGACATCGCCAACGTCACCAGGGTGACTTCGGGTCGGTCGTAGAGATAGGCGACCAGGGGCGACGCCAGCGCGACCACCGTCGTCAAGAACGTACCCGCGCCGATATTGATCCAAAAGAGCGATGTCAGCTGGTTCGTCGTGAGCTCGGCTCGTTGAATGGTCGCCGCGGACAGTCCCAGATCGCGAAAGATCTGGGCAAAGGCGGCGACCGCCAGCACCATCGCCATGATGCCGAATTCCTCCGGCAGCAACAGCCGAGCGAGAACGGAGACCGAAATCAGCTGGGTCAGAACCGCAACGAGTTGGGCGCCGACCGTGATCATGCCGCCCCGAACGGACCGCCTCTTGATCTCGCTGGTTTCGGTCACCGCCTGCTCGGACGAACCAGATGATTGCACGGGGAGCCACCAGCCGCGATCGGGGGAGAACGACCCGCCCACACTAGCCCGCGAGTCACGTGCCCAATAGGGCCGTCCGGCCCATGTTCCCGGATGGCATCGTCTTG
>JBCCYT010000019.1:0-42904 GCA_039188975.1 Actinomycetota bacterium | reverse complement strand
GCTACGACTCGGCGAGTGCAACCTGGCGAAACATCCAAAGCCGAAGCACACCCGACAACGCCATGGTGAGCACAATGCCGCCCACGAGCGGCCGGGGGGCGACGATGAGGCCGCCCACAAACACCAGGAACGGCACCGTGCCGCCGACGAGCTGGGTCAGGAGTCGATCATCGTCGGTCGGCCGCACCCACGACACGGCGAAGCTGCCAGCCGCGACCGCCATCAACGGCACGGCGATCAGCACCCCGAAGATCCCGAACGCGAAGTAACCCACGAGCGCACCACCACCGAACCGCATCGCCCGCAGCAGTCCCCACGGCTCGAAGGTCGGGTACCGCTGTTTGCCGAGGCGCCGTAGCGTCTGGAGTCCCGCGGCGAGCAGTGGACCGGCGATGGCGGTCCACACCGCCGTCATCACAACGAAGAGCTCCGCCAGGTCGTCTTGGCCCCAGAGCCATCGGCCCAGGGCAACGATCGCCGGGTACGCGGCCACGAGCAGCACGGCCGCAACGACGAGATCCCGGGTCAGCAGCGTGAGATCGTCGACCGACTCGTCAGGTGGTGTTCCCATACGGACTCTCGCTGCGTTGTTGGTACCCGGGGCGGGACTTGAACCCGCACGCTCTAGGAGCAGCGGATTTTGAGTCCGCCGTGTCTGCCAATTCCACCACCCGGGCAGGGTGCCGCCGCCTCGCAAACCGCGGGTGACGTTGTGTGGCGGGCAGCGTAGCCTGCCCGTCATGTCCTCCAGCACCCGTTCACGCCTGATTGCGTTGATCCTGCTGATTCTCGGCGTGCTCGCATGGCGCGAAGCGTCCATTCGACGCCACGAGGACGACCTCGACGACTGGCCCCGCCAGGCGTGACCTATTCCACTCGGATCTACTCGACGGTAATGAAACCCTCGGCCACGCTGGAGGGTCAGAACGCCTGAACGGCCCCGAGGGGAGGGGTCGGCCAGCTGCTGGAGGGCAGAGCAATGATCGTCTTCACGTATCCGGGTCAAGGTTCACAGACCCCCGGCATGGGGTCAGCATGGGTCGACCACCCCTCATGGGAACTCGTCGAGGAAGCATCCGACGCAACCAGCCGTGACATCGCCGCCCTGTTGCTCGACACCGACGCCGACGAGCTGACGATGACTCGCAACGCCCAGCTGGCGACGTTCGTGACCTCGATGGTCGTGCTCGATGCCGTCAGCCGCACCGGGGCCGAGGCCGTCGCCCACGCCGGCCACTCGCTCGGCGAGTACTCAGCGCTCACCGCGGCCGGCGTGCTCGACTTCGCCGATGCGGTGATGCTCGTCAACGAACGTGGCGACGCCATGCAGGTCGCCGCCGACGAACAGGACGGCACCATGGCTGCCATCCTCGGCCTCGACGACGACCAGGTCGACATCGCCTGCCAAAAGACCGACGGCAACGCTTGGATCGCCAACTACAACGCCCCTGGCCAGGTCGTGATCGCCGGTTCGCCCACCGATCTCGACCGAGCGTGTGCGAGCGCCAAAGAACTCGGCGCCAAGCGGGCGATGCGCATCGCGGTGGGCGGCGCATTTCACTCCCCCCTCATGGCCCCCGCTCGTGATCGCCTCCGCAAAGCAATCGACCAGGTCGAGTTCCGCAATGCCGATCAGCCGGTGTACTGCAATGTCGACGCGATGGCGCACACCGAAGCAAACGAGTTCGCCGAACTCCTCGGTGCCCAGCTGACCTCCCCGGTGCGCTGGCGCCAGACCCTGCGGGCGCTCGAAAGCGATGGCTTCACGACCTTCGTCGAGCTCGGTCCCGGCACCGTGTTGACCGGCTTGGTGAAGCGGGCCGTGAAGGGCGCCAACCGCATCAGTGTTTCGACCCCAGCGGACCTCGACGGCTTGCTCGAGACCCTGTCCGGCACCAAGACCAGCGAAGCGGGCCACGCTGCCGTTCTCGAAGGCGAACATCTCTTCGCCACCGAACGCATGGTCGTCTCGCCCGGCGCTGGCATCTTCGAACCGAACGAGTCATGCATCGACGGCACCACCATCGACGTCGGGCAACTCCTCGGCATGGTCGGGTCGATGGAAGTGCGCTCGAGTTTCGCTGGCGACATCAAGGGCGTGCTCGCCTACGACGGCGAACGAGTCACGTCTCGCCAGCCGATCGCCTGGCTCCGCACCCGCTCATGACCGTTCGCATCGTGGGCATCGGCACCTCCCTGCCGGAGAAGGTCGTGACCAACCACGACCTCGCCGAGTACCTGGACACCTCTGATGCGTGGATCCGCGAACGGTCCGGCATCGGCGAACGCCGGGTGGGAGGCACCACCTCCACCATGGCGATCGAGGCGGCCGGCGACGCGATCCGCAATGCCGGAATGACACCGTCCGACATCGAGTTCATTGCGCTCGCCACCAGCACGCCCGACCACACGTTTCCGGGCACCGCCACCAAGGTCGCCGCCGCGCTCGGCGTGCAGTGCGGTGCCATGGACCTCAATGTTGCGTGTGCCGGTTTTCCGTACGCCTACGTCAGCGCCTACGGCATGATGCTGACCCCGGGAGGGCCGAAGCGTTGCCTCGTGATCGGCAGCGACGCGATGTCGACCATCGTCGACTGGAACGACCGGGGCACCGCCATCCTCTTCGGCGACGGCGCCGGCGCCGCCGTGCTCGAACGCCACGAACAGGGCGAACTGCTCGGCCAGGACTTTGCGGTCAACGGCGACCTCAAGTCGATCCTCTACTGTGATCTCGCCGACACCATCAAGATGGAAGGCCGCGAGGTCTTCAAGCGAGCGGTTCGAGCCGTCACCGTCTCGGTCGAGAACGCACTCGCGCAGGCTGGCCTCACCGCTGCTGACCTCGATGTCGTGCTCCCCCACCAAGCCAACATCCGCATCGTCGATGCGATCTGCCAACGCCTCGGCGTTCCGATGGAGAAGACCCACAACGTGCTCGAACACACCGGCAACACGTCGGCCGCCAGCATCCCGCTGGCGATGGCCGCAGCCAACGATGCGGGCGCCCTGCGACCCGGCGCCACCGTCCTCATGACCGGCTTCGGGGCCGGCATGGCCTGGGGCTCCGTGGTGGTGCGCTGGTGACCGGTCGCGTCGTTCTCGTCACCGGCGGCAACCGCGGCATCGGTCACGCGATCGCCACCCGATTCGCCGCCGCTGGTCACCAGGTGGCGATCACGTCGCGATCAGGCACTGCGGATGATGCCAGCGGCCTGCTCGTCGTGAAGGCCGACGTGACCGACAGCGAATCGGTCGACGCTGCCGTCTCCGAGATCGAAGAGAAGCTCGGTACCGTCGAGGTACTCGTCTCCAACGCCGGCATCACCAAGGACGGCCTCATTCTGCGGATGAAAGACGACGACTTCATCGACGTCGTCGACGCCAACCTCACCGGCGGCTTCCGAGTGGCCAAGCGGGTCTCGAAGGGGATGATGAAAGGCCGGTGGGGCCGCATGATCTTCATCTCGTCGATCGTCGGACTCGGCGGCCAAGCCGGTCAGGCGAACTATGCCGCGAGCAAGGCCGGGCTGATCGGGATGGCTCGGTCGTTCGCCAAGGAGTTCGCGACCCGCAACATCACCACGAACGTGGTCGCGCCCGGCCCGATCGAGACCGACATGTTGATGGCCCTCACCGACGAGCAACGCGAAGCAATGCTGAGTGTCGTACCCGTCGGTCGGCTCGGCCAGGCCGACGAGATCGCGGCGGCGGTCGAGTTCCTGGCGTCCGAGTCCGCTGGCTTCATCACCGGTACGGTGTTGCCGGTTGATGGCGGGTACTCGATGGGCTGAGTAGCCTGACGAGCACTCTCACAACAGATCTTTCGCCCCGCCCAGTGCGGCTGGGCACCAACCAATGGAGCAATGCAGTGAGTGACAACTTCGAACGATTCAAGAAGTGCGCCGTCGAGGTTCTTTCCGTCGATGAAGCCGCAGTCGTGCCTGACGCCACGTTCGAATCTCTCGACGCCGACAGCCTCGATCTCGTCGAGCTGGTGATGGCGCTCGAAGAAGAGTTCGACGTCAACGTCGAAGAAGAGGAGCTGGAGGGCGTCACCACCGTCGGCGGCGCCTTCGATCTGGTCGAGTCCAAGCTCTGATGCAGGGCCGTCGCGTCGCCATTACCGGCATCGGCGTGGTCGCGCCCGCCGGCATCGGTAAGGACGCCTTTTGGCAGGGTTTGCTCAGCGAGCCGCCCGTGGGCTTTCGCCAGATCGAGAACTGGGATCCGGCGCCCTACTTCGAGAACCCAAAGGAAGCCCGTCGCGCCGACCGCTACTCGCAGTTCGCTCTGGCTGCGGCCACCGAGGCGCTGGAGCAGGCCGGCGAACTCACCGCCGACCCCGCCCGCCGCGGCACCTTCGTCGGCACCGGCATCGGCGGGATCGGCACGCTCGAAGAGCAGATCGTCGTTCGGGTCGAAAAAGGTGAGCGGCGAGTCTCCCCGTTCTTGGTCCCGATGATGATGCCCAATGCGGCCGCCGCCACCGTCTCCATGCGATTCGGATGGCAAGGTCCATGCGAGAACACGGTGACTGCGTGCGCCGCCGGCACCCATGCGATCGGCAACGCCGCCCGCATGATCGCCGATGGCCGCTGCGACGTGGTGCTGGCAGGCGGCTCCGAAGCGCCGTTCACCCCAACCGCCGTTGCGGGGTTCGGCAACATGACCGCACTCTCCAACAGCGGCGTCAGCAAGCCCTTCGATACCGACCGCGACGGCTTCGTCATGGCGGAGGGCTGCGGCATCCTCGTGCTCGAGGAGTGGGACATGGCGCTCGAGCGGGGCGCCACGATTTTGGGTGAAGTGCTCGGCTCGGCCTCGACCGCCGATGCGCATCACATCACGGCGCCATCGCCAGGCGGCGTTGGCGCAGTCACGTGCATGCAGCTCGCCATGGAAGACGCGGGCATCACCCCTGACCAGGTGAAGCACATCAACGCCCACGGCACGTCGACCGACAAGAACGATGCGGCGGAGGCCGAGGCCGTCGCCAAGGTGTTCGGTACCGACGGCGGACCACTCGTGACATCGACCAAGGGCGTCACCGGCCATGCACTCGGTGCGGCCGGCGCACTCGAAGCGGTCGCGGTCCTCTTGGCCATGCACCACAAGCAGGTGCCGCCCACCACGGGGCTCACCACTCCCGACCCGGAACTTCCGGCGATCTCGATCGTGCGTGACGGACCAGCCGACTGGGAACCGGGCCCGTCGCTGTCGAACAGCTTCGGTTTCGGTGGCCACAACGGAACGGTCGTGCTCGGCCCGGCCGACTGACCAACGACAAAGCGGTTCAGCTGGAGCGCCTCGGGCCCGCCCGGGGCGCTTCGTTGCTGACTGGGGCGCTTCGGCGGTTGTCTTGCGAGTGGCTAACCGGCGACGGGTGAGCCGTGGTGGTTGACGAGCAGCCAGATGCCATGGCGATCGCGAACGAAGATGTTGGTGGCAGCGACCGTCCCGGTCATGCCATCAGCCACCAGGTTTTCATCGACGGTGACCCAGGCGACGTCATCTACGACCTCGATCGACTCGTTGGTCAAGATGAACTGGTTTCGGCCGGGTCCATCGAGGATCCGGCGCCACGACGCTTCGACCGCGGGCCAGCCCCGCAGAATCGGCCAGCCCGGATGGGTACACGCAACCCGTTCCGAGTGCTCCCAAACCACCTGCATGACCGAGAAGTCACGCATCTCGTGGGCGTCGTAGAACGCACGGTTCGCGGCCGCAACGTCGTCGTAGGCCGCCTCGTCCACGGGTCAACCAGCCGCGTCAGCGTCGACGATGACGAACATGAGGTCGCAGCTCACCGCGAGCTCACCATTCACCATGGCAGTGCCGCTGCCCTTGCCGGCGCGGGCTGACAGCCGCCCCATTTCGACCGTGAGGTCAAGGGTGTCTCCGGGGCCAACTTGGCGCCGGAACCGAGCCGAATCCAGCCCGCCAAACAGCGGGAGCTTGCCGGCGTAACGATCGTCGGTCAGCAGTGCGACCGCGCCGACCTGGGCGATGGCCTCACACATCAGCACGCCGGGCAACGTGGGGCGGCCCGGGAAGTGCCCGGCGAAGAACGCTTCGTCGCCGGTGAGGGTCCAGCGACCGACCGCTCGCTCCCCCGGCACCAACTCGACCAGTTCATCGACAAACAAGAAGGGGGGCCGATGGGGAATGACTGCTTCGGGACGGGGCAGGCTCATGCTTCCTCCAGCGCGGCGAGCAGCTTCTCGGGCGTTGCTTTGGGACTCATCTTGTACCAGGCGTGCTCGACCTTGCCGGTCTCGCTGATCAAGAACGCTGACCGGATGATGCCCTCGTACTCCTTGCCGTAGAGCTTTTTCGGCCCCCACACGCCGTACGCGTCGGCGGCGACATGATCGGGGTCGCTGAGCAACGGAAACCCGAACTCGTGCTTGGCATCCCATTTCGCCTGCGCCGCTGGTTCGTCGGGCGACACGCCGAGGATCTGGGTGTCACCGATCTCATCGGCGATGTCTCGCAACCCGCACGCCTGCGTCGTGCAGCCTCCCGTATTGGCCTTCGGGTAAAAGAACAGCATGACCTTGCGGCCTTTGAAGCTGCTGAGGCGGTGCTTCTCACCGGCCTGATCGGCGAGATGGAAAGCAGGCGCCCGGTCACCTGGTTCGAGACGGTTCGCGCTCATGGCAGCAACCTAGGCGACCAGGCCCGCCGGGCGCGCAACGGGGACGGCCCGAAGGCCGTCCCCGTTCGCGAAACCGCAGTGGCGGTAGAGCGAAATCAGCTCTTGCCGGCAGCCTTGAGCTTCGAACCGGCGCTCACCTTGGTGCGGGTGCCGGCCGGAACCTGGATCTCTTCACCGGTCTGCGGGTTGCGCCCGGTGCGAGCGGAGGTCTTGGCCTTCTCGACCTTGAGCCAACCGGTGACAGACACCTCGTTGCCCTTGGCGACCTCGGCCGCAATGGTTTCGAACATCGCATCAAGGCACGCACCGGCGTCCTTCTGAGAGACGTCAGCCGATTCGGCCATTGCTGCGATCAATTCGCCCTTGTTCATGATGGTTACTCCTTGGCTTTGTCCACGGCGTTTCGCGGAGGCTGGGATTACACGCGAGTCGAAATCGCGCCGCGAGTCAAGCATTTCCGCCTTCCTCGACCTCGACTTTGCCGCAGAATGACGCGGAAGTCACGCATCCCCACCTTCGGTGACGCAAATGACAAACACTCAGGGAGTCTCTGAACCGGGCTCATCGGACTCCGGGGTGTTGCGCATGAAGTCCGCAGAACGAACGAAATACTCGAGCATCGCCGACCGCATCGGCTCCGCCGGAGGGTCGGCTTCGACCGCTTCGATCATCGCTCGAAGCCACGCGTCGCGGGCGGCGACGTCGACGCGGTACGGGTTGTGACGCATCCGCAGGCGCGGGTGACCCCGCTCATCGGAGTAGGTGGTGGGGCCACCCCAGTACTGCATGAGGAACAGGCGAAGCCGATCCTCTGCGCCCGCGAGATCGCGCGGGTACATCGGGCGCAGCAGATCATCGTCGGCCACGGCGGCATAGAACCGCTCGACCAACCCGGCGAAGTACGGCTCGCCTCCGACCGCGTCGTACAACGTGACCTGCTGCTCGCTCACCGTGTCGACGGTAGCGCCGTCGCCGTCAGCTCAACCCGAAGTCAGCGCCGATGAGGTTGCGCAGCGTTGCCCGGTTGAGGAATCCCGTCGTACGGACGAGACGACCGTCGGCGTCGTAGAACGCCGTGATGGGCATCCCGCGTAGCCCAGCGGGCCGAGCGAGCGATTCATAGAGCCCGCTCCCGCCGGCTTCTTGTCCGTTGATGTCCTGTGCGATCGGCCAGTCGCCGGTGCCGAGCTCCATGAACCGGCGCCAATCGCCCGTCTCTTGGCTGTTGACGTGCACGAAGTTGATGCGGTCGCCGAACTCATCCTCGATCTCGGCAAAGTCCGGCAGCTCCTCTCGGCACGCAGAACACCAGTCGGCGTAGAAATTCACGATCGTCGGTTTGCCGCGGAACTCCGCAAGGGTGATGCGGCCATCGCCATCCGCGTCGTTGTCTCGGGCGGGAAGATCCCAGCCCAGCGCGGTTGTATCGCCGGCGCGGGGTCGAGCGTCCCAAATCGACACCGCCAGCACGACGCCGATGACGAGCCCGGCGCCGATGACGATCAACAGCCATTGACGTCGAGATTTCCTGGCTGCGGCCTCGGCGGCACGCCGTTTCTGCTCTGCCTTGGTGGGCTTCTTGGGCCCGGTGGTCGTCGGACGTTTGGCCATGGCTGGGTCCTCCCTGATCAGCCGAGTTCAACGAGCACGTCGAGCCCGACGGCCCGAGCGAAGCGCTGTATCTGGATGGTGAGCCAGCTGAGCCGGTCCAGCGTCAACAACACGCCGAAGAAGGCGAGCATCAGCGCCGATCCCCACGTCACCGCCCGCAAATGGGTGCGGATGATGCGCATCGCCGCGGTTGCCCGAGTGAAGGCCAGGCCCGACACGAGGAACGGAACCCCGAGTCCGAGGGAATAGACCCCAAGCAGCACGGCCCCCCGGCTCGCCCGCCCATCAGCGGCGGCCAGGGCCAGGACCGAGGTCAGGACGGGCCCGATGCACGGCGTCCACCCAAAGCCGAACGCCACCCCGGCGACCGGAGCGGCGAATGGTCCATACCGCGACACTTCCGGGTGGAACCGCGCCTCTCGATACAACCAGGGCGCGTGGAGGTACAACGAGCCGATGACGAACAGCGCCATGGCCAAGACCAACACGCCGGAGACCTGGGTGAGCACGCGCTGGTTGTCGAGCAGCACCGAACCGACCTGGGTCGCGCCGAGCCCCAGGAGCACGAACACCGACGTGAACCCGGCGATGAACAACCCGGTGGTGCCGGCAACCCGAAGGCTGGACGCCCGGCTGCGCTGTTCGAGCTCGGCCGCCTCGAGCCCCGTGATCAACGAGAGATAGCCCGGAATGATGGGCAAAACGCACGGTGAGAGGAACGAAATGAGACCGGCACCGAACGCCGCGAGCAAGGTGACATCACTGTTCACGAGCGCAACCGACTCAATGCACTTCGAGCCGCGACAACGAGGCCTTGATCCGAGCCATCGCCTCGACCTGCGCGACGCATTCGGGACAGTCGGCCAGATGCAGCAGGACCTGCTCGACCCGGGCCGGGTCGAGCTCGCCGTCGAGCCAGAGCTCGAGCTGCGGGCCCCAGCGGAGCCGGTGCAGATGTCCCATGGCGACGGAACCCAGGGGTCACGGCCGCCATTCCCGCCCCCGCACTTGCTAGTTTCAGCGTCCGTGGCTGATCCCGCAACGAGCGAGCTGACCCAGCAGCAAGCGTTCGACCGGTACGTCGTTCCCGAGATCGAGGTGCTGTACCGCGTCGCCCGATCGATCACCCGCAACCCAACCGACGCCGAAGACCTGGTGCAAGACACCATGCTCCGGGCCTACAACGCGATCCTTCGATTCGACGGACGACATCCGCGAGCCTGGCTGTTGACCATCATGCGCAACGCACAGATCAACCGGGTGCGCCGCAAACGACCCGAGCTCCTCAAGGATCCAGACAGCGCGATGGAACGCCTGGCCGACGAAGACTCGGGTGACCTCGGGCCCGAGGGCCTCGTGGTGGAGACCGAGTTCGATGCGGCGGTCGAAACGGCCGTTGGCCGCCTGCCCGACAAGTTCCGCGATGTCGTCGAGCTCGTCGACATCCAAGGCCTCTCGTACCAGGAGGCCGCCGACATCTTGGGCGTACCGACCGGAACGATCATGAGTCGACTACACCGAGCTCGTACTCGAATCCGCAAGCACCTCGAATCGACGGGGGCCTTCGTGAATGGACGTCCCGCATGATCCGTCGTCGCCTGCTCCGCCGAATCCAGCCCGACGTGAACTGTCGAGAAGTCGGCCGGGTTCTCCAGAGCTACATCGACGGAGACGTCGAATCGGATTTCGCCGCAAAGATCGCCGCCCACCTCGAACAGTGTCGAGATTGCGGGCTCGAATACGAGACGTACCGGCAGATCAAGGATTCCCTCGCAAGCCAGGGAGCGAACGCCGAGGTCGATGCCGACGCAATCGACCGACTTCGCGAGTTCGGCCGCAACCTCGCCAACGACTGACACGACCGTGGCGACAACCACCGGCCGGGCCCGCGCTCGCATCGGGCTACTCGGCAACCCGGGCGACCTCTACCGCGGCAAGGTGCTGGCCGCCACCATCGACGCCTTCGAGACGGTTGCGACGGTGACCGACACGGTGTTCTACGCACCGAGCGCGTTCCAACCCGACGTTGCCGAGCTGCAACGCTTCGTCGTCGAGCGGGTCTGCCCCAACAAAGGGGCTCTGGCACTGACGCTCAGCACCGACGTTCCGCTTCGGTCCGGGTTGAGCGGATCGAGCGCCATCTTGCTCGCCACCCTCCGGGCGCTCGACACCCACCTCGACCTCGGATACTCGCCGTTGCAGATGGCCCAGATCGTGTGGGACATCGAGCGCCACGACATGGGCATCATCGCCGGCCCCCAGGATCGAGTGATCCAAGCTCTTGGTGGTCTTCAGTTCATGGACTTCACCGGTGACGACGAGATCGGCGTGCACGAAGCGCTCGATGGCGATCTGCTCCCGCCGCTCCTGATCGCGTGGCCCGACGATGCCGGCGAGGCATCGGGTGATCTTCACCGCCGCGTCTGGCAGCGGTGGAACGATGGTGATTCCGAGCTCCGCCAGCGGCTTCGCGGGTTTGCTGAGATCGCGGATGCGGGCCGGGTTGCGCTCCTCGACGGCGACCACGCCGGCTTCTGCGATGCCGTCGACGAGAACTTCGATCTGCGACGCCAGATCTTCGATCTCACGCCCGATCAGGCGGCGCTCGTCACCACAGCACGACGGTCAGGTGCCGCAGCGAAGTTCTGTGGATCCGGCGGCGCGGTCGTGGCCGTGCCCCGGCCGGGTGTTGTGCTCGACGAGGTGGCCGAGAACGTGGCCGCGATCGCGTCAGTCTGCCGCCGCGTTCGAGTCGCGCTCGCCCCGTAGGAACGACTCACGAGCGGCGTCGCCGTGACCGAGCAGGTTGAGCTCATAGGTGAAGCCCTGCTCGAAGCGATAGGAGTTCATGGGTGCCGTGTCGATGCCGTTGAGGGAGGCCTTGGCCGCGCGGATGACGGCCGGAGACTTCGACGCAATCGTGCGGGCCAGCTCTCGGGCTGCATCGAGGAGTTCGTCGGCAGGCACCACCTGCAAGACGGTGCCCCATTCGTGGAGCTGCTCGGCCGCGACCGGCTCGCAGCTGTAGAGCATCCACCGAAGTTGCTTCTCCGGGACCAGCCGCGACAGATGCGTCGCGGCCCCGAGCGCACCATTGTCGACCTCGGGAAGCCCGAACTTGGCGCCCGAGGCGGCGACGACCACATCGGCCGAACCTGCGAGCCCGATGCCGGTACCGAGACAGAAGTCGTTCACGGCACAAATCACCGGTACTGCGCACTCATAGACCGCACGGAACGCTTCGGCGCAGGCCCGGTTGACGCCGAGGATCCCCTCGTGCCCAGGCAACGATTGCATCTCCTTGATGTCCACCCCCGCGCAGAACCCTTTGCCGCGGGCCGTGAGAATCACAGCCGTGACCTCCGGTCGGTTCTTCAACCCGTCGAGGATGTCGGCAATGGCATGGGTGTCACCGATCGACAACGCGTTGACCGGCGGGTTGTCCATGACCATCTCGAGGATGCCCTCGTCGCTGACAGAACGGTGAATCGTCATCGCCGTACCAACACCGACGAGCCGTGGCCGAACAGACCCTGGTTGGCCGAGATCCCGATTCGGGCACCATCGACTTGGCGCCTACCGGCCTGGCCTCGAAGCTGCCAGGTCAGTTCACACACCTGGGCGATTGCTTGGGCGGGCACCGCCTCACCGAAGGCTCCGAGGCCGCCCGACGGGTTGACGGGTAGCCGGCCTCCGATTTCGGTCACCCCATCGCGAAGCAGTTGTTCGGCCTCGCCCTCTGCACAGAAGCCGAGTTGTTCGTACCAGTCGAGTTCCAAGCTCGACGAAAGGTCGTACACCTCGGCGACGTCGACATCGTCGGGGCCCAAGCCAGACTCCTCGTAGACCTTGTCGCCGATCGATTGTTTGAATCCGCGAAGCGGTGCTGGTGTCGCCCCGGCGGAATCGGTCGCCATGTAGGGCAAGTCGATCACCGTGTCCGGGTACACCGGCGTGACCGTCGACAGTCCGGCGATCCGCACCGGGTCGACGTGACCATGGGCTGCGGCGTACTCCATCGAACACACGACGATCGCCGCGCCCCCGTCCGACGTTGCACAGATGTCGAGCAACCGCAACGGGTCCGAGACGACCGGCGAGTTCATCACGTCGTCGATGTCGTACTCCTTGGTGAAGCGAGCCAGTTCGTTGTGGACGGCGTGGCGGGAGTTCTTGACCTTCACCCGAGCGAAGTCCTCCTGTGTCGCGCCGTACATGTCCATCCGACGGCGGGCGTTGAGGCCGAAGTACACCGGGTTGGTCGCCCCGACGAGCTTGAAACGCAGCCAGTCGGTGTCGTCGGGCCGATCACCCTCGTTGGGTTTGAGAAAGCCCTTGGGGGTGGTGTCGGCGCCGATGATCAAGGCCACGTCGGTGACCCCCGACAAGATCTGCCCTCGAGCGACCTGCAGCGCGGTCACTCCCGATGCGCAGGCGGCGTAGCTCGACGCGACCTGAGCGCCGTTGAAGCCCAAGGCTCGAGCGAACGTGGCGCCGGCGACATACCCGGGGTAGCCGTTGCGGACCGTGATCGCACCTGAGATGTAGCCGACGTCGTTCCAGTCGACCCGGGCCTCGTCAAGCGCTTTGCGGGCGGCAACGGTGCCGTACTCCACGAAGTTTCGGCCCCACTTTCCCCACGGATGCATGCCGACGCCGATGATTGCGAGCTCGTCCACCGCTACTCCCCTGCTTCGCTGCTGTCAGGCCCACCGTCGTCGTGGCGCGGCCGCCATTTCCACACGGTGTATTCAAAGTCGTCATCTTCGTTCAGCACGTCGATGTACAGCTCCATCTCCATACCGATCTCGAGATCGTCGGGGGTGACGCCCTGGGGGCACTGGCCGAGCACCACCATCTGTTCCTTCTCGAGCTGCACGGCAGCGATCGTGATCGGCTCGTACGGGTCGGTATTGGCCACGAATGGAGGAGGCGGGGCGTAGGAGCTCGTGGTGTAGCTCCAGACGGTGCCGGTGTTGGACAGCAGCACCTCTTCGAGCTCGGCCCCGACCGCCGCCGGGTCACCGCCAGCCATGCCGGGCAGGTGGGCTGGAAAGAAATAGGACGCTCGACCAGGGGTCTTCGCCCCGATCAGGTGGGCGACGCCGTCGACCTCCGTGAAGAGGCCATCGACGGCAGGAACACGAGTTTTCGTCACAGCGACGACGGTACCGCGATCGGTGCTCGCCGGGTGAACCCATGCGGTACGGTCCGCACCATGGGCACAGAGCGATCCGTTTCCGGTTGGGATGACTACCCGGTCCACCAGACGTCGGAGTTCATCCGGCACGCGGCCACGTCGGACCGGAACTTCTATGACCGCTACTACTTCAACCTTCACTCGTCGTCGGACGACTTCTTCGCCATCTTTGGTCTCGGTCAGTATCCGAACCTCGGCACCACCGATGCGTTCTGCGCCGTCACCAAGGACGACACCCAGCGGATCATGCGTGCGTCCAAACCGCTCGAGGAACGCATGGACGTGTCGGTCGGCCCGATGCGCATCGAAATCATCGAACCGTTGCAGACACTCCGTGTCGTCGTTGAGCCCAACGACGCCGACATTGCCGTGGACGTCACCTGGACGGCATCGATTCCCGCCTTCGACGAACCTCGCCAGTATCTCCGCAGCCGAGGCACCGTGGTCTTCGACACGCAGCGCTTTGCCCAGCTCGGACGGTGGGAAGGCACGCTCACCGTTGCGGGAGAGGACATCGCCATCACGCCGGATCGATGTGGCGGCAGCCGGGACCGTTCGTGGGGGGTGCGTCCCGTCGGGGAGAAGCAGCCCGACGGCATTCGCCAGTCGATCTCGGTCATGCCCGGCATGTGGAACTACATGCCCGTCGACTTCGGTGATCACTCCATCATCTACATGTGCCATCAGCGTCCCGACGGCGTTCGGCCACTCGAAGAAGCGGTGCGGGTGTGGGCTGACCCCGATCGACCCGCCGACTGGCTCGGGACGCCCGAATGGGAACACGACATGGTCAGCGGCACCCGCTTGTTGTCCGGGAGCCGGATCACGATGCCGGACGCGCCCGAAGGGGCGATCACGATGTCGGCGCGACCTCTGATCACGAACTTCATCTCCATCGGGACCGGCTACGGATTCGAAGAGGACTGGCGCCACGGCATGTGGCAGGGCGAGGACGAGGTCGTGCACGCCTTGCGATACGACGTCGACGAGATCCGGGGCCTGGCGCAATACGGTGTCGTCGATTCGGTCGGCGAGTTCACCTACGGCGACCAGGTCGGGTACGGCCTGTATGAACATGGCTTCTTCGGCCCGTTCCCGCCGATGAACCTGCACGATCGCGGCGACCTTCACCCGTAGCCGTCACCTAGCCTGGGCCGGGTCATGACCAACACGGCACCGCCACCTCCCCCGCCGCCGCTGCCGCCCGGCGCGCTCCCACCACCGCCGGCGCCGGCGCACCCCCCGGCGGCAAATGACGGGTGGAAGGACCGCGACCGGCCGCCTCACGCCGACTTCAGTGACGATTCTCGTTGGGGGCTCGGCGACGCGTTCATCAGCTTCGGCGTCTTCGTTGTCACCTCGATCCTCGGGATCTCGATCACCCTGTTTCTCGGCGTTGATCCCCTCGCCGGGCTCTGGCTGCCGGTCCTGGTGGCCCTTCCGCAACTTGCCCAGGGCCTCTATGTGGCGGCGGTCGGACGTGAGCAGGGCGCCGGACTCGACCGAGACTTCGGCTTCCGCGTTCGATGGCTCGATCTCCTCGTTGGGTTTCTTCTCTTCATCGCCGCGATCGTCTCGGCCGGTGTGACCGCCGTCGCGCTCGAAGCGCTCGGTTTCGAAACCCCCAACGCGAGCGTGGCCGAGCTGATCGACGACGCCGCTGATCCGGAGACCACCGACGGCGGCATTGATCTCGATGAGCCCGACACCGACCTGTTGCCGGATGCCGATGGTGACCAAACCAACGACGGGCAAGGCGAGACCACCACCGGAGCCGACCCGGTGGACAACGGCGTCTCGCTCGGCATCGTTCTGGTTGCGATCTTTGCCGCCACCGCTGTGCCCATCATCGAGGAGCTCGTGTATCGCGGTCTCTGGTGGAGCGCGCTGTTGAAACGCGGGGTGCCAGAGGGCTGGACCCTGGTCATCACATCGCTCGCGTTCGCGGCCGCCCATTTCGAACCCGGCCGGTTCGTTGTCTTGTTCGTTCTGGGCATGGGACTCGGACTGGGGCGACTCATCACCGGTCGCATCGGGGCGAGCATCGTCACCCATGCGCTCATCAACGGCCTGGCGATGATCGGCCTCCTCATCGCGATCGATCAGGGGTGGGACCTCTGACGAACGGTGCTGCGCCCGGACCGGTTTCGATCCCTGCGGTGCGCTAGTCTCAGGACTACGTCGTCTGTTGCGGCGGGAGAGTCCTCACCTCGGTGAGGCGCCGAAGGAGCAACCACCCGGAACCCTCTCAGGCACCCCGACCGTCGTGACGTGGACGTCTCGGGAGAGTGGTGCTGCGAGCATCCGCCGAAGGGGAAAGCCGGCGACGGCGAAGCTCTCAGGCACACGGACCGAGCGGGACCCACCACCGACCCTCCGGAGTCCTCGATGTCCCCTTCCCTTCCGTCGATCGCAGACCAAGCCGGGCGAGATCCGTTCGAGTCTCGTCACATCGGTCCCACCGCCGACGATCAACTCCGCATGCTCGACGCGATCGGCGTTCCGTCGGTGGCCGAACTGATCGATCGCACCGTGCCGGCCGACATTCGGCTGCACGACGGACTCGATCTCCCCGATCCGCTCGGGCAGCTGGGTGCCCAACACGAGCTGCGCGCAATCGCAGAACGCAACCGCCAGATGGTGTCGCTGATCGGCATGGGCTATCACCGCACCGTGACCCCACCGGTCATCCGGCGCAACATCCTCGAGAACCCGGGTTGGTACACGGCGTACACGCCCTACCAGCCCGAGATCTCGCAGGGCCGACTCGAGGCGCTCTTGAACTTTCAGACGATGGTGATCGAGCTGACCGGCATGGAGGTGGCCAACGCATCGCTGCTCGACGAACCCACCGCCGCGGCAGAGGCAATGACGATGCTGCACCGGGTCAACAAGAAGAAGTCGGGTGATCGGTTCATCATCGACGCGGCCGCTCATCCCCAGACCATCGCAGTGGTCGAAACCCGAGCCGAACCAATCGGGCTCGAGGCCGTCGTTGCCGACCCCGCCACCGCCGATCTCGACGGTGTCTTCGGCGTGCTCGTGCAGTACCCCGGCACCACCGGCGAAGTCGTCGACCTCGCACCGATCATCGAACGGGCGCATGCCGCCGGTGCACTCGTCGTGGTCTCCGCCGATCCGCTCGCCCTCACCGTGTTGACCCCACCAGGTGAGCTCGACGCCGACGTCGTCGTCGGCTCGACACAGCGGTTCGGCGTGCCGATGGGCTTCGGCGGGCCCCACGCCGCCTATTTCGCAACCCGTGAGGTCTACCAGCGTTCGCTACCGGGGCGGGTCGTCGGCGTGTCGGTCGACTCCAAGGGCCGGGCCGCGCTGCGCCTCGCCCTGCAGACCCGTGAGCAGCACATCCGCCGGGAGAAGGCCACATCAAACATCTGCACGTCGCAGGTCCTGCTCGCGGTGATGGCATCGTTCTTCGCCGTGTACCACGGCCCCACCGGCCTTCAAGCGATCGGGAGCCGCGTCGCCTCGCTTGCCGCGATTCTCGCCGAAGGCCTTCGCCGCGGTGGTGTGGAGGTGCTGCACGACCGATTCTTCGACACGGTGTGTGCCCGGGTGCCGGGTCGGGCCGACAAGGTCATGGCGATTGCGCTCGCCGATGGCATCAACCTTCGCCGCCTCGACGACGACACGGTTGCGGTGAGCCTCGACCAGCTGACCGACCGCCCGATTCTCGACGCGGTGTGGCATGCGTTCGGCGTCGATGCCGATCTCGACGAGCTCGAGGCGCTCGGCCTCGATCCCCGTCCCGAGTCTGCCCGGCGGGTCTCCCCGCCACTCGCCCACCCGATCTTCGAGGCGTACCACTCCGAGACCGAACTGGTCCGTTACATGCGCATGCTCGTCAACCGCGACATCGCCCTCGACCGGTCGATGATCCCGTTGGGCTCCTGCACCATGAAGCTCAACGCCGCGACCGAAATGGAACCGGTGAGCTGGCCCGAGCTCGCCGACATCCACCCGTTCGCACCCGTCGACCAGACGGTCGGCTACCAGCGCATCATCGATCAGCTCGAGCGGTATCTCGTCGAGATCACGGGCTACGACGCGGTCTCGCTGCAGCCAAACAGCGGCGCCCAAGGTGAGCTGGCCGGCCTGCTCGCGATCCGGGGCTACCACCACAGCCGGGGCGATCTGCAACGCGACGTGTGTCTGATTCCGTCGTCGGCCCACGGCACGAATGCCGCGAGCGCGGTGATGGCCGGCATGCGGGTCTTCGTCGTCGAGTGCGACGACGAAGGCAATGTCGACGTCGCCCATCTCGACAAGATGGTCAGCGAACACCGCGACCAGCTCGCCGCACTGATGATCACCTACCCGTCGACCCACGGGGTCTTCGAGGTCGAGGTTCGCCGTATCTGTGAGATGGTCCACGACGCCGGCGGCCAGGTGTACCTCGATGGCGCCAACCTCAACGCCCTCGTCGGGCTCGCGCAGCCCGGGAGATTCGGCGCCGACGTCAGCCACCTCAATCTGCACAAGACCTTCTGCATCCCGCACGGCGGCGGCGGGCCCGGCGTCGGTCCGATCGGGGTCGGCGCACATCTCGCCCCGTTCCTGCCCAACCATCCGGCCACACCGGTCGCCGGCCCCCAGACCGGACCGGGCCCGATCGCCGCGGCGCCGTGGGGTTCCGCAGGGATCCTCGCCATCCCGTGGATGTACATCCGCATGATGGGCGGCGACGGCCTTCGCCGCGCGACCGAGATCGCGATCCTCAACGCCAATTACATCGCCGCACGGCTCGAGCCCTACTACCCGATCCTGTACCGCGGCGCCGAGGGCTTCGTCGCTCACGAGTGCATTCTCGACACCCGCGTGCTCAAGGACGACACCGGCATCACGGTCGACGACATCGCCAAGCGGCTGATCGACTACGGCTTCCATGCACCAACCATGTCGTTCCCGGTCGCCGGGACGTTGATGGTCGAGCCGACCGAGTCGGAGTCGCTGGCCGAGATCGATCGCTTCTGCGACGCCATGATCGCCATCCACGACGAGGCGATGCGGGTGAAGGCCGGCGAATGGCCGGCCGACGACAATCCACTGGTCAATGCACCCCACCCGGCCGACGATGTCATCGCGGACGACTGGGAACACGCCTACACCCGTCAGGCTGCGGCCCATCCGAGTGCGTTCGATCGGTCCAACAAATATTGGCCGCCGGTCAGCCGCATCGACGGCGTTGCCGGCGACCGCAACCTCGTGTGCAGCTGCCCGCCGCTCGACACCCTGGCAACGATTCCGAGCTGACCGCGAACTGATCCGGGCCCGGGGCCGACTCAGGCGCCGGCCCGGGCCAGGCGGTCGAACGCATCGTCGAGCACATCGATCGGCCGATCGAAGCAGATCCGGATGTGCGACGTTGCCGCGTGATCGGCCCGACAGGCGCGCCCGGGAAGCACGGACACCCCGACCGCGGTGGCCTCGGTTGCGAACCGGTCACCGTCGCGTCCGATGTCGATCCAGATGGCGAGGCCGCCATCGACGGGTTGCGGCCGCCACCGAGGAAACTGTTCGCCGATGCGTTCCGTGACCCAGTCGGCGCGTTGCTGGAGCACCGCTCGGCGGCGTTGCAGGGTGATGTCGAGGTCGTGCATGGCACCGAGCGCAAAGAGCTGGGAGGGCACGGCGGGGCCGAGGTCGAACTGCTGCCATCGTCGCCGTTCGAGTGTCTGGCGCTGATGGGGAGCAGCGATGATCCAACCGGTCCGAAGTCCGGTCCACAGCGCCTTGGACAGCGAGCCGGTCCTGACGGCTTGGTCGCCGAGGGCCCCGACGAGTTGGTGCCCACTCGGCGAGAACTCGAGCTCTGCGTAGGTTTCATCGATCACCACGGTGGTGGGCGCATCTCGCAAGACGTCGGCGAGCTCGGCGCATCGCGCCGGCGAGGACACGGTGCCGCTGGGTGAGTGCACGGACGCGACCAGCACGACGACGACCGGTCGATGGGTGCGGATGAGTTCGGCGAGCTGTTCCGGTTGCGGGCCATCGTGGTCTCGGGGAACGGCGACCACCCGACAGCCGTTGGCGTGGACCATGTCGACCAGGCCGCCATAGGTGGTGTCCTCGAGCAGAATCGTGGCGCCTGGTTCGCTTACCGATGCGAGGACGAGTGCGAGCGCCTGATGGGCGCCGGAGGTGACGATGACATCGTCGGTCTCGACCGGTGAGCTGTGTGATGCCCGTGCGGCGATCTGGCGCCGGAGCTCGCGCAGCCCAACCGGAATGAGGCCGTTGGCTGGTTCGGCGCCGAGCAAGTCTGCGGTCTCGACCCGAATCGGGGGCAGCAGGCTGGCGTCCGGGGCGGTCGCCGAGGCGAGGTCGATCGACCCGGTCGTCTGCACGAGTTCGACGAACGGCACGGCGGGACCATCGGCGACGGTGCCGCCGCTCACCCAGGTGCCGCTCCCCTGGCGGCTGCGCACGAGTCCGGCCGCCCGGAGATCATCGATCACTGCCGAGACGGTCGGACGACTCACGTTGAGTACTCCGGCCATGGCGCGTTCGGGAGGGAGCCGGACCCCCTGGGCCAGCTGCCCAGAGTCGATGGCCTGGCGAAGGGCGAGCCCGAGATGGGCCCGCAAGGGTTGCTCCGTGGGCGCCAACCAGGGCCGCACGGCGTCGAGAAAGGCGTCTCCATCCATCGAGTGCTCCTCGCGAGCCGTTCACCGAAATGGCCAATTGGCCAACAGTTCAGATGGCCAATTGAGCTTACCCTCGGCTGCGTGGACCTGACCGCCCTCATCCCTCTTGCGTTCGTCGCCTCGATCACCCCGGGCCCGAACAACCTCATGTTGTTGGCGTCCGGTATGAACCACGGCGCCCGCCGATCGATGCCACACCTCGCCGGGGTGAGTCTCGGCTTTGCGTTCCTGCTCTTCGTGATCGCTCTCGGGCTGGGCTCACTCTTCGAACGGTTCCGAGCGGTTGAGTTGCTCTTGACCATCGCTGGCGCCGGCTACCTGCTCGTGCTGGCCTGGCGGATCTTCACCACCGACTCGGTCGCGGCGGCCGAAGGAACAGCGCGTCCGTTGACCTTCCTTCAGGCGGCCGCCTTCCAGTGGGTCAACCCCAAGGCGTGGGTGATGGGAACGACGGCGACGTCGACCTTGCTCGACACCGATGCGCCCGTCGTGATCGCCGCCGCGGCGCTGGCCGGCGCCTTCTGGGTGGTCAACCTCCCGTGCATCTCAACCTGGTTGTTCTCCGGGGTAACCGCGGCGCGTTGGGTCGATGACCCGGTACGGCTCCGCCGCCTCAACCGCTTCCTCGGCGTGCTGCTTGCGCTGACGGTGGTGCTGTTGGTGTCGTGATCGCGGGCCTAGTCCGCCGTCTCGAACTCGCCGACGAGGACCTGGGCATCGCCCAACGGGCCGCTCGGCAACAGGAAGTGCTGGTGATAGGTCGTGAACCGGCCCTGCAGGTTCGCGTCGATCTGGGCTTGGTCGTAGGTCAGAGTGAACACGCTCGGAACCCCCAGTCGTTCGGCCGCGGCTCTGGATGCATCGGCGTCCGGAACGGCCCAGACAACCCCGATGAGCCCTTCGCCCTTCTCGTCGAGGATCTTCTCGACATGGCTGCCGGCCCCCTCGATGGGGGCGACCAGCTCGATCCCGCCGTCCCACGACATCAAGACCCGCACGCCGAACGCCGCAGCGTCCTCGTCGTTGGCCGGATGGAAGGTGCAGCCGAGCAGCTCCTCATAGAACGCCCGACCGGCATCGATGTCTCGCACCGCCATCACGACTCGGTTCACGCCCTGTTGTTTCATCGCACCACCTCCGGTCGCCACGTTCGCAGCTCCGGGACCGAAGAGCGAACCGGGACGCCCCCGACGCAGCGGTAGCGTCCGTGCCGTGGAGGAGTCGCCCGAGGAGCAACAGCGCCGTCACGACCTTCGGCGGATGAAGGGCGTTGCCCTGTCGCTGTTGCTCGCCGCCGCAGTCGTCTATGTCGTCACGACGGCGATCGGCGCAGACGGAGCGCTCGGCTATGTCCAAGCGTTCGCCGAAGCCGCGATGGTCGGTGCGCTCGCCGACTGGTTCGCCGTCACCGCACTCTTCCGCCATCCGCTCGGTCTCCCGATTCCTCACACCGCAATCATCCCCCGCCGCAAGGACCAGATCGGCCAAAGCCTCGGCGACTTCGTCGAGACGAACTTCCTGACCGACGACGTGCTGCGGGCCCGCCTCGAACAGGCCGACATCGGTCGTCGACTGGGCGAGTGGCTCGCCGAGCCGGTCAACGCCCAGCGCGCCGCGATCGCGGCCGAAGACGCCGTGCGCCGCGCCCTCGACACCTTGGACGACGACGAGATTCGAGCGGGGGTCGCTGGAGTCGTGCGCCGACGCATCGAAGACACGCCGGCCTCTCCCACCGCCGGCCGTGCGCTCGATATCGCCATCGACGGCGGCCATCACCAACAGGTCCTCGACGCCGCCATCGTCGGGGTTGCTCGCTTCCTCGGCACCAACCGAGAGGCCTTCCAGAACCGCATCTACGACGAATCACCGTGGTGGGTGCCCGAAGCGCTCGACGATCGGGTCCTCGGCAAGATCTACGACGTGCTCGGCCGCTTCCTGTCCGACGTGCAGCGTGACCCGCAGCACCAGCTGCGGGCGGCGTTCGATCAGCAGATCCGCGACCTGGCCTGGCGCCTCAAGCACGCGCCGGGGGTCGGCGAACGCGGTGAGCAGCTGAAGCGGGAGTTGCTCGACAATCCCGGGTTTCCGGAGTGGATCGAGTCGCTCACGTCGGGCACGAAACGCGCGCTGCTGGAGGCAACCGACGGGCAGGGCGGCGAGCTTCGACAGCGGACGGCGGCCGCCCTCCAGCAACTCGGCGAGCGGCTCTCGGTCGATCGTGATCTCCAGGCGACGGTCGACCGTCAGGTCATCGATCTCGCCCTGCAACTGGTCGACCGGTACCGCAGCGAGGCGACCGATCTCATCGCATCGACGGTCGAGCGGTGGGACGCCGACGACACCGCCCGACGAGTCGAGTTGCAAGTTGGCCGAGATCTGCAGTTCATCCGGATCAACGGCACCCTCGTCGGCGGGCTCGCCGGTCTCGTCATCCACGCGTTCTCCGAGTTGCTCTGAGTTGGGTTGCACTGAGTTGGGCTGCTGTGATTCAGGCTCGGGTCGGCGGCAACTACGGTGACGGCGTGCTGCCTCGCCGACTTCGCTCGCTTCTGTTCGCCCCCGCCGTCCGCCCCGACCTGCTGCGCAAGATGCCGGGCAGCGGGGCCGACGCGATGGTGATCGATCTCGAAGACGCCACGCCCCCGGATGCAAAGGACGTCGGTCGCGCCGAGATGCAAGCGGCTGTCGCCGACCTCGCCGGGCAGATCCCGATCCTGGTGCGGATCAACGACGACACGACGCCGTGGCACGACGACGACCTCGACAGCATCCCCGTCGAGGGGCTCGCTGGCCTGGTCGTCCCGAAGATCGAAACCATCGCCGGCCTCGACGCGCTCGCCGATCGGCTGTCAGGCCGAGGCATCGCCCTCCCCATCATCGGCGGGGTCGAGACTGCGCTGGGTGTGGCCGACGCTCGTCCCCTCCTGGCCCACGCCGTCGTGAGCGCCGGGTACTTCGGCGCCGAGGACTTCATCGCCGACATGGGCGGCGTCCGCACGCCTGCCAACGACGAAGTCGCCTACGCCCGCGCCCAGGTCGCGCTGGCGGGCCGACTCGCCGAGGTCACGGTCATCGACCAGATCGTGGCCGACTTCAAAGACGATGCCCGTTGCCGCCACGAGTGCCTCGACGCTCGGGCGATGGGGTACGGCGGCAAGCTGTGCATCCACCCGGCCCAGGTGGCGATCGCCAACGAGTCGTTCCTCCCGTCGGCCGAAGAGGTCGACCGGGCTCGCCGGCTCCTCGCCGCCTACGACGAAGGCAAGGCCCGCGGGGTTGCGTCGATTGCGTTCGAGGGCCAGATGGTCGACGAGCCGGTCGCAGTGCAGGCCCGCCGCATCCTGGCCCAGGCCGACGACTGACGAGACGACAGATCAGTCGCTCGCGGGGCGACGCAGCATGAGCGCGTTGCGGACCGTGCGGCACACGAGGACATCGTCCTGGTTGAAGACCCGATGCTCGAACGTGACCACGCCCTGATTCGGGCGGGACGACGATGGGCGACTCTTCAGTACCTCGGTTTCCACGCGAATCGTGTCGCCGTGGAAGACCGGGGCAGGGAACACGCTCTCCTCGAAACCGAGATTGGCAACGGTCGTGCCGAGCGTCGTCTCATGCACGGAGATGCCGACCGCCAGGCTCAGCGTCAGCAGCGAATTCACGAGCGGCTTGCCGAACTCCGTGTCTTTCGCTGCGTAGTCGGCGTCGAGGTGCAGCCACGCCGGGTTCATCGTCATCGTGGTGAACCCGACATTGTCGGCCTCGGTGATCGTGCGCCGGATGACGTGATGGATCACCAGCCCCTCGTTCAGCTCCTCGAACCACTTGCCGGACACCGGTCGCTCAGTCACAGCTCGACCGTAGTGCTCAGGTCGTGGTGCGGACGAGGTCTTCGCGGATGGGGTCGGCGAACTCGAGGATGCATGCGACCCGACTGCCGTCCTCGGCGAACAGCAGGGCGACGTCGACCTGCGGGAGATCGGTGCGGCTCACCAACTGTCGGCCGATCTCCTCGACCGGGGCGGTGCACAGCTCGTCGATGATGCGCGGATCGTCGAGGTCGTACTCCTCGGCGCGTCCGATCGAGACGACCTGGCCTCGGTGATCTCGGTTGCACGGCACCCCGACCAGCACCTCCACCTCGTCCGCCAACTCGTCTCGGAGGCAGTCGCCCGGCTGGAGGTGCCGGAGCCCCAACCGCCCGGGCTCGGTGATGGCGCCGCTCGGCGAACGCACCGTCTCATCGACGGCCGACCCGCAGGCTGAGGCCACGACCGCGACCGCGAGGGCGACAGCACGCCAGCGCATCACCCGGCCGCATTCCCGTCGATGGGGCGAACCGATTCCATACGAGCAGTCTCCCACCCTCCCGCGCCGAACGCCGTAGCCTGCGGTCCATGCGATCTCACGATCTGATCATCATCGGGGCCGGCTCCGGAAACTCGATCATCGGGCCCGAACACGACGACATGGACGTCGCCATCATCGAGCGCGGGCTCTTCGGCGGCACCTGCCTCAACGTCGGCTGCATCCCATCGAAGATGTTCGTCTACGCCGCCGAAATCGCCGAGCTGGCCGGCCATGTCGGGCCCAAGCTCGGGGTGCACACCACCTTCGAAGGCGCCGACTTTCCCGCCATCCGGGACCGTGTGTTCGGACGGATCGATCCGATCGCCGCCGGCGGTGAGGACTATCGCAAGAGCCTCGAGAACGTCACCGTCTACCAAGACAGCGCCGTGTTCGTCGGCCCGAAGGAGATCCGGGTCGGTGATGAGACGATCACCGCTGACAAGATCGTCATCGCCGCCGGTGCTCGCTCGTTCACCCCACCCGTCGATGGGCTCGAAACCGTCGGCTTCCACACCTCGGACACGATCATGCGCCTCGACGGTCTCCCGAAACGGCTCGCGGTGATCGGTGGCGGCTACATCGCCACCGAACTCGGCAACGTGTTCGGCATGCTCGGCAGCGACGTCACCTTCATCCTGCGGGGCGACCGCATGCTGCGGGGAGAAGACGAAGCGATTTCCGCGGCCTTCACCGAGGCCTACAAGGCCAAGTTTGATGTCCGAACCGACGCCGGCATCTACTCGATGAGGCGAGACGGCGACGAAATCGTGCTCGATCTCTTCCCCAATCACGATGAGCTCCGGGTCGACGAAGTCCTCGTGGCAACCGGCCGGATCCCGAACGGCGATGAACTTGGACTCGCCGAGCAGGGCTATCAGCTCGATGACGACGGCTACCTCGTCACCGACAGCAACCTGCGCACGAACGTCGACGGGGTGTTCGCACTCGGCGACATCACGAATCCGGTCCAGCTCAAGCACGTCGCCAATCACGAAGCACGGGTGGTCAAACACAACCTGGCCAACCCCGATTCGATGCTCGAGGTCAACCACGAGTTCATCCCCCATGCCGTCTTCGGCCACCCCCAGGTTGCATCGGTCGGCATGACCGAGCGCGATGCGGTCGCCGCCGGGGTCGACTACACGAGCCACGTACAGCACTATGCGTCGGCGGCCTACGGCTGGGCGATGGAAGACACGACGAGCATCGTCAAGCTGATCATGGATTCCCACACCCGCAAGCTCCTGGGTGCGCACATCTGCGGCCCGCAGGCATCGACGCTGATCCAGCAACTGATCCAAGGCATGGTGTTTGGCCAGACGGTCGACCAGATGGCGAAGGATCAGTACTACATCCATCCGGCCTTGCCCGAGGTCATCGAACAGGCGCTGCTGGAACTGTGAGGGCCCTTGTCACCGGCGCCGCCCGAGGACTCGGCGCGTCGCTCGTACATGAACTCGCGGGGCGCGGTATCGACGTGATCGGCACCATTCGCGGTGACGCTCCATCCGCCATCAGCGACCGGTGTGAACACCTGGTGCAGCTCGACCTCGGCGATCGATCATCGATCGAAGCGGCGGTCGCGGAGCTGATCGCGCTCGAAACGCCGATCGACATTCTCGTCAACAACGCCGGGCTCAACGGCAGTTCGGTCGGAGGTGGCGTCGACGATTGTGGACCGCTGGAAATCGACCCCGATGTGTTCCTTCGCGAGATGGAGGTCAACACCGTCGGACCCTTGCTCTTCACTCGTGGCCTGCTGGGCGTGCTGGCCCAGACCGAACACCCTCGGGTGATCAACGTCTCGTCACAGCTGGGCCACAACGAGGTGGCGTTGCGCATCGGGCGAGACGCTGGCTACAACGCGTCCAAGGCCGCTCTGACCACGCTCACGGCGTCGTTTGCCCGGGTGGTTCCCGACGTCACGTTCATCGCCGTGCATCCGGGATGGGTGCGCACCGACATGGGCGGTTCGGCCGCAGCGCTGAGTGCCGACGACTCGGCCCGCATGCTGGTCGACATGCTGCTGAGCGTCACGCCCGAACAGAGCGGCGCCTTCCTCGACGTCGACGGCAGCCCCTTCACGCCCTGATCTGTCACGAGGTGATGCCGGTGATCTCCTCGGCCGTCTTCTTGGCCCACGTGTAGTCGGCTTTGCCGTTCGGGCCCCGCATCACACTGTCCACTCGCAGAATCCGCTTCGGCGTCTTGTAGGCCGCGATCTTGGTCCGGGCATGAGTCACGAGATCCTCGTCGCTGACCTCGGCACCGTCTTCGAGTGACAGCACCGCATTGACGGTTTGTCCCCACCGCTCGTCGGGCAGCCCGACGACATTGCAGTCGACGACGTCGGGGTGTGACTTCAGCGCCTCCTCGACCTCTTCGGGATAGATCTTCTCGCCGCCGGAGTTGATGCTCACCGACCCTCGCCCGAGCAAGGTGATCGTGCCGTCGGCCTCGACGGTCGCATAGTCACCGGGAATCGAATACCGAACGCCGTCGATCGTCGGGAACGTCTCCGCCGTCTTCTTGTCGTCCTTGAAGTACCCGAGTGGCACGACCCCCCGGTTTGCGAGCCGACCCCGCTCCCCCGACCCGGGCTCGACCATGCGGCCGTCATCGGTGATGACGACGGTGGTGTCACCCAGCTCGAATTTGGCCGTCTGGGCTTGTTCGGCCTCGCCCTTCGTGAGCTGGCTGCCCTGCCCTGGGCTCTCCGACGAGCCGAGCGTGTCGAGCAGGGTCAGTTTCTTGTGTTCGAGGAACCGAGCCTTGGACTCCTTTGACCACATCACCCCCGACGACATGATCTGGAACAAGCTCGAGAGATCGTGGGGCTCGCCTGCTGCCTTGGCTCGGTCGAGTTCTTCGAGCATCGGCCGCGAGAAGGCCTCGCCGACGATCGCCAGCATGGTGAGCCGCTGGTGGGCGACGATCTCCCACAGCTCTTTGGCGTCAAACGAACGGCTGGGGAGCGTGGCCACGGCGCCGCCGGTCATCAGCACCTGCAAGGAGACGATGCCCGACGTTCCGTGCATCAGCGGCGCGCCCGCCAACACCCGGGTCGTGCGCTTCTTCTCATGGAGCGCAACCGCTGCAGCGACCGCATCCTCGATGGTGGTCGGCACGTCGGTCCCAAGCGGACGGTAGAAGGCCGAGGCGCTCTTTTGCAGCTCGGCATGAGGCCACATGACCGCTTTCGGGTTCCCGGTCGTGCCGCCGGTGTAGAGAAACCAGAGATCGTCACCCGAGCGTTCGATGCGAGGCGCGGGTTCGTGACTCGCGACCAGATCGTCGTAGTGCACAGCGCCACCGAGCAGTTCGCCGCCGCCGACCTGAACGAGCAGGCTGAGATCGGGGCACCGGTCCCGTACTTCTGCGACCCGATCGGCGAGCGTCGTGTCGAAGAACAGTGCCTTGGCGTCGGCGTTGGTGAGCAGATACGCCAACTCGTCGGCCAGGTACCGATAGTTGACGTTGCACGGCACCGCCCGCTGCTTGAACGCGGCGAACTGGGCTTCCTCGTACTCGAACCCGTTGTAGAGGTAGAGACCGACCTTGTCGTCATGACCCACCCCGGCCGCGCTCAGCGCTGCGGCGAGACGGGCGCTGCGATCCTCGAACTCGGCCCAGTTGTGTGATTCGAAGCCGTGGGCGGCCGCCATTGCGTTCGGAACCGCGTCGGCGATGCCCTCCCAAATACTGGCGAAATTCGGCATTCCGTTCCCCCTCTTCGGCCCGGAGCATACGCTGGTATCCAGATGTCCCCCGAACCCGGTTCCCTCAACCCCCAGCAACGCCGGAACGACCTCGCCCGCATGGCTTCCGAGGAACTCGATGTCCTCGTGATCGGCGGCGGTGTCACCGGTGTCGGCTGTGCCCTCGATGCCGTCACCCGCGGCCTCAGTGTCGGTCTTGTCGAACAGCGCGACCTTGCGTCTGGCACGTCCAGTCGTTCGTCGAAGCTGATGCACGGCGGCCTCCGCTATCTCGAACAGAAGGACTTCGCGCTCGTTCACGAAGCCCTCCAGGAGCGCGGTCTGCACACCACGACGGTTGCCCCGCATCTCGTCCGGCCGATCTCGTTCCTGATCCCGCTCACCGGCCGGATCTGGCAGCGGGCCTACTACGGCGCCGGCGTGTTGCTCTATGACCTGATGGCACTCGCTCGCGGCAAGAAGTTCCCGCGGCACCGTCACCTCTCTCGCAAAAAGGCGCTCGAGCTTGTCCCTGGGCTGCAGGAGTCGTCGCTGATTGGCGGCATTCTCTACTACGACGCCCAGATCGACGACGCACGCCACACCATCGCCGTCGGCCGCACCGCAGCGCGGCATGGCGCTGCGATCGCCACCTCGACGAAGGTCGAGTCGCTCATCAAGGACGGCGAACGGATCGTGGGTGCCCGCGTCCGCGACATCGAGAACGACGACGAGTACGAGATCAGAGCCGCCCGCATCATCAACGCCACCGGCGTCTGGATCGACGACATCCAGGACATGGCCGGCCCCGCTGGCCTTCGGGTGCACGCAGCGAAAGGCGTGCACATCGTGGTGCCTCGCGATCGCCTCGACGGCGACAGTGGCGTCGTGTTGCGCACCCCCACGTCGGTGCTGTTCATCATTCCGTGGGGCGACTACTGGCTCCTCGGCACGACCGACACGTCGTGGACCCTCGATCGGGCCCACCCCGCCGCATCGTCGAAAGACATCGACTACCTGCTCGAGCAAGCCAACGCGGCGCTGCGCACACCGCTCACCCGCGATGACATCGTCGGCGTGTACGCCGGCCTCCGGCCGCTGATCGCGGGCGAGGGCGACGAAACAGCCCGGTTCAGCCGCGAGCACGCCGTCGCCCAACCCACGCCTGGCCTGGTTTCGATTGCCGGCGGCAAGTACACGACATATCGGGTGATGGCCGAGGACGCCATCGACATGGCGGTTGAAGATTTCGACCGCAGCGTGCCGAAGTCAACGACCGACGACATCCCCCTCATCGGTGCCGACGGTTGGGACTCGACCTGGAAGGAGGCCGGTCCTCGGCTGGCCCTTGCCCACGGTCTTCCGCCGCATCTTGTCGAACGCATGCTGTGGCGTCACGGGTCCCGGACCGAGGCGGTGCTTGCGCTGCTTGCGGACGAGCCCGAGCTCGCCGAGATCCTGCCTGGCGGCGGCTACCTGGCCGCCGAAGCGCTCTATGCCGTTCGCCATGAAGGCGCGCTGCATCTCGAAGACGTGCTTGCCCGCCGGATGCGCATCTCGATCGAGACCGTCGACCGCGGGGTCGACGTCGCGGAACGCGTCGCGTCGCTCATCGCATCAGAACTCGGCTGGGACGACGACACCCGGGCCGACCAGGTCCAGGCCTGGGTCGACCGGGTCGACGCAGAGTTCGCAGCGAACGAGGCGCTCGACGACCAGACCGCGGACATCGAGCGCCGTCGCGCGGTCGACGGCCGAGGCCTCATCGACGCCGAGGCCTGATGTCCAGCTCGTTCGGCACGCTGTTTCGGGTCTCCACCTTCGGCGAATCTCACGGCGGTGGCGTTGGGGTTGTCATCGATGGGTGCCCACCGCGGCTCGCCCTCGACGAACCAACGATCCAACACGATCTCGATCGTCGCCGTCCCGGCCAGTCACGCTTGGTGACTCAGCGAGACGAAGCGGACCAGGTCGAAATCCTCTCCGGGGTGTTCGAGGGCTACACGACCGGCACACCGATCGCGCTTCTGGTTCGCAACAAGGATCACAACTCCGGCGCCTACGACCACCTGCGCGACGTCTACCGGCCCTCGCACGCCGACTACACCTACGACGCCAAGTACGGGTTCCGGAACTGGGCCGGAGGTGGGCGAGCATCCGCTCGCGAGACGATCGGTCGAGTTGCGGCAGCGGCGGTTGCCCGCCGCCTTCTCGCCGAGGTTGCCGGGATCGACGTGCTCGGCTGGGTGTCATCGGTTGCGTCGATCGACGCAACCGTCGATCTCGACCATGTCACCCTCGACCAGGTCGAAGCCGACCCGACCCGCTGTCCTGACCCATCCGCCGCGGCGGAGATGACCACGGCGATCGAGCAGGCCCGGCGCGACGGCGATTCGCTCGGCGGCGTCGTCACCGCCGTCGCCCGCCGGGTGCCTCCCGGGCTCGGTGAGCCGGTGTTCGACAAGCTCGACGCTGACCTCGCTGGCGGACTCATGTCGCTTCCGGCCGCCAAGGGTGTCGAGATCGGTTCCGGGTTTGCTGGCACGAGGCTGTCGGGCCTGGCCCACAACGACCCGTTCGAGCCCGGCGACGACGGCATGATCCGGACCGTCACCAACAACAGTGGCGGAATTCAGGGCGGCATCAGCAACGGCGAGGACATCATTGTCCGCGTTGCGTTCAAGCCGACCGGCACGATCTCGAGCGAGCAGCAGACCGTGACCCGCGACGGTGACGCCACCACCCTGGCCGCGCGGGGCCGCCATGATCCGTGCGTGCTGCCTCGAGCCGTGCCGATGGTCGAGTCGATGATGCTGTTGACGCTCGCCGATCACTGGCTCCGTCAACGAGCGATCGACGTCTTGCCGCCCCTCACCGAGCGTCCGTAGCCAACCACGGCTGGGCAAAGTGGTTGTGCGCAGCCATGACCGATGGGCCATGTCGCGTGATCGGACCATGGCCTCGGCCGACCGGGTGTCCGATCGGGACCAGGGCGACCGTCGCCCAACGTTCCGGGATCGCAAAGCGCTCCTTGACCTCGGGCTCGCGACGGCAGTGCAGGGTTGTCAGCGTGCAACCGAGGCCCTCCGCCACGCAGGCAAGCAGCAGGTTCTGCACCGCCGGGTAGACCGATGCGCCCGCCACCATGCTGACTCGGTCGAGCGCATCGTCGGTGATCGCCATCGCATCGGGGTTCGCACAAAACAGCAACAGCACGGGCGCATCGTGCAGGTGCTCGGCGAGATAGTCGCCGGCCCGCATCGATTTCTCAACGGGCTCGAGCACCTCGGCCGGTAGGCCTTGGAGCTGGCGGCGGAGTTCGGCGGTGTACTGCGCCCACTCCTCCTGATAGATCGACTCGACGAAACGCTTGGCTTCCGGGTCACTGATCACCACAACCCTCCACGGCTGTTGGTTGCCGCCGCTGGGCGCCCAACACGCCGCTTGCAGCACCCGATCCAGAACCGCCGGCGCAATCGGGTCGGGGCGCAATCGCCGCACGGCCCGCTGGGTGCTCATCACCTCGTAGATGTCGTTGCCCATGTCGCTTCCGTTCACTGGTTCATCGGTTGGTGAAGACCGGTGGGCGTTTCTGAGCCATCGCGTCGAGTGCCTCCCGGTGATCGTCGCTGTGGAACGTCACGATCTCGAGCGCGGTTGCGACATCGAACGCCGAGTTCGCCGCATCCTTCAGCAGCTTGTTGATCGCGAGCTTGGTGTACTGCACCGCCATCGGCGCTTTCGCGGCGAGCCGAGTTGCGTACTCGATCGCCCGTTCCACACAGTCGTCGTCACCACACACGAAATTGGCGAGCCCGATCCGATGGGCCTCGACGGCGTCGACCGGTTCGCCCGTGAGCAAGTAGTGCTTCGCCCTCGCTGGCCCGACGGCGAGGGGCCAGATGACGGTGCCACCATCGCCGGCCACGACACCGATGTCCACATGCGGGTCACCGATCAGGGCCGACTCCGCAACGAACACGATGTCGCACAGCAGTGCAATCGACGCCCCAAGTCCCATCGCGTGCCCGTTGACGGCGGCCACGATCGGGATCTGCACATCGAGCATGTCCCAGATCAGCGACTTGCCTTCCTGGCGCAGATGCTCGAGGCGGCCAGGCTCCTGCAGGCTGGGAAACCAGTGGTAGTCGCCACCGGCGCTGAATGCCGAGCCAGAGCCAGCGAGCACGATGCAGCGAGCCTCTCGTTCGTGTTTGAGCAACGCCATGAGTTCGGCCAGTTCGTGGTGCAGCTGGTCGTCGACGGCGTTGAGCGGGCTTGCGGAACGGTCGATCCTCACGACGAGGACGTGGCCGTCTCGTCGCTCGAGCGTGAGCGTTTCGAATGCAGAGTCGGTCATGGCTTCTCCGGTTCATGGACGGGGTTCGCGAGGAAGGCCGAGGAGCCGCTCCCCGATGATGTTGCGTTGCACCTCGGCGGTGCCGCCGCCGATGGTGAGGGCTCGGCTGAACAGGTACGCCCAATGCCACGGGTCTTGATGTTCGGCGTCCTCGTTCTGAAGACCGAGCATTCCGTCGGCGCCGCCCAGGTCGGTGATCAGATCGAGAAGCGACTGCGCGTTGCGATCAGCCTTGGCCTTGCGGATGGATGCATACGGAAACGGGTCGTCGCCACGCACGACGGCGTCCACGATCTGCTGGGTGAGCAGCCTGGTGACGAATCCGTCGGTGTAGACCTGCGCCGCCCGTTGGCGGGTCAACGGGTGCCCGTTGGCGCCCCGTCGACGGATCTCGTCCACGCATTCCTCGAACGTCGGGCCCATTCCCCACAGCACGCCGCCCTCGCTCAGCGAGACCCGTTCGTTTCCGAGGGTCACGTTGGCGAGCCGCCACCCATCGCCCTCCTCGCCGATTCGATGGGAAACCGGGATCCGCACATCGTGCAGGAACGTCTCGTTGAAATGCGCGCCTCCGGTCATCTCGACGATGGGCCGCACCTCGATCCCTGGGCTCTCCATGTCCACCACGAAGTACGAGATGCCCTGATGCTTCGGGGCGCCGGTGTCTGTTCGGGCGAGCAGGATGCCCCACTGGGCACGATCGGCCCAGGTCGACCAGATCTTCTGCCCCTCGATGACGTAGGCGTCGCCGTCGCGGGTCGCGGTCGTGCGAAGCGCTGCAAGGTCGCTGCCTGCGTCGGGCTCGCTGAACAGCTGGCACCACGACTCCGAACCGTCGAGGATGCCGGGCAGCCAACGCTGTTGTTGCTCGTCGGTGCCCCCGAACACGATCGTCGGGCCCGCCCATCCGATAGCAAACGGGTTGTCGGGGACGGCCACACCCCGCTCGTCGAGCAGCGCGTCGATCGTCAACTGCAGTTGCGGACCCGCTCCGAGGCCCCACGGTTCAGGCCAGTGCGGGGCGACGAGTCCCGCAGCCGCGAGTTCGGCGAAGGTGGGGGCCGGTCGAGCATCGAGCCAGGTTTCGATCGCCTCGCGCTGGCGCTCCAGATCGAGGTCACGACGAACAACGCTCACAGCATCTTCTCGTTCACGTCGAGGCCCAGCCTCATTCGACCGCACGTCTCCATCGTCGAGGGCGCCACCAAGGCGTGTTGCCCGGCTACGAGCACGTCACGCAGCGTCATCTGCAGCCGGTTCTGCCGGTAGACCGCCGAGCCACCGCCGAGCTTGAACATGCGCTCCCCCACGTCAGCGGACGTTTGTACCGCGTGAGTGGCGCTGAGCCGAAGCTGGCGGCGGTGCTCCAAGGTCTGTGGTTCACCTGCTTGGGCTGCAACCCAGGCGGTATCCACCGCCTCGTGCATGAATGCCCAGGCCGAACCCAACCTCGCCTCGGCGTCTGCGATCGCCTTCTGGGTCGACTCCCGCTCGGCCAGGGTGCGGGCGCTTCCCTGCGGCCGCCTGCCCGTTGCCAGGTCGAGGAGCTCGTCGATCGAACGCCGGGCGACACCGACGGCGCAGGACGCCACACCGCATGCAAGCAGCCCGAAGATCGAGAATCGCGACAGGCTGTTGGAGCGAACCGGCTCATCGAGACCGATCTGCACCCATCGGCCCTCGGGCACGAAGACGTTCTCGACCTGGTAGTCACACGAACCGCTCCCCGACAGTCCCATCACGTGCCAGGTGTCGATGAACGACACATCTTCCGCTCGAAAGAACACGTACGGCGCAATCAACCCGTCGCCTCGAGCCGACGGGTTGCCGTCCTCGTCGACGATGAGACATCCACCGCCGATCCAGTCGCAATGCTGGGTGCCGGAGCCCCACGGCCACCGCCCAGTGACTCTCAGGCCGCCCTCGACGACCACGGCTTTCCCGACCGGCATGGCGAAACCGCCGCTGATCGTGGAGGCGTCACCGAAGATCTCCTGGGCGAAGGGATCTGGCAACGATGATGCCAACAACGAGGTGGTCGAGCCGATCATCGAGCACCACCCGGCGGCCGCATCATGATAGGCGAACTCTTCGATGACCTGGAGACTCTCCCAGGCACTCACGCCCACACCGCCGAGATCGTCAGGGACGTACATCCGGAAAGCACCGGCCGCCCGCATCTGATCGACGATGTCAAGCGGGAGACGGCGCTCGGCCTCGATCGCTTCCGACCGAGCCCCGATCGAAGGGCCGAGCTCGCGAGCTGCGGTGAGAACGTCATGAGTCATGAAGTCCGTTTTAGAGTGTTACTCCAGATACTTCAAGTCTTTCTAGATCATTGCTTTACTTTGTTATCATTCAGGGATGAGCGTTCGTGTACCCACAACCGAGCGATCGCGCCGTACCCGCGCCGAACTCGCTCGGTCGACGCGAGACGTGCTGGCCGCAGAAGGGGTGATCCGCGCCGACGCCATCGCGCAGGCGGCAAAGGTCTCAACCGCGACGTTCTATGCGCACTTCGAGAGCCACGATGACGCTCTCGGCGCTGCCCTCGACCTTGCGCTCGATTCGATTGTCGGGGCCGCCACCACCAGTTTCCGCTTCGAGGCACTGATCGAAAACGGCCTCGACGCGGTCGCACATGATCTCGTCGAACGCATGCACGTTGCGTTCCGAGCCGAGAGTCAGGTCATGCGGGCCGCGCTCGCCCGCATGGGGTACCACCGGCCGATCCGCGACATCTATCGAGCCCACGAACGACGCAGCTTCGAACACGTCGTCCGCCAGATCGACCTTGGCCAAAAGGCCGGCGTCCTTCGCTCCGGGCCGATCGAGGCAATCGCAACCGCGCTCCTCGTCGTCGTCCAGGGGATCCACAATCCGCTCCTGGCCAAACAGCAGATCGACCCGGCTGTCGCCGCCAGCCTCTGTGTCGCCATCAGCGCACTTCTTGCGCCCGACGGCGGTGCCGCCACCACTCAGCGGCCCTGAGCTAGCTGACGAACGGCGGCTTCGAGACGACGGCAGGCAGCTCTTTGCCCCGCACGTCGATGGCGACCGACGTGCCGTCCTCAATGTCGCGATCGAGGAAGGCGAGCGCGATGCCCTGCTCTCGAACGGGTGAGAAGTTCCCGCTGGAGATCGAGCCGATCACCTCACCGTCGAGCAGGACGCTTTGCCCTTCGCGAGGCGGCCGACGCCCATCGACGACAAGGCCGTGAAGCCGCTTGGGCACACCTCCCGCAGCCTCGGCCTCCACTGCGGCCTTGCCGCGGAACTCGCCCTTGTCGAGTCGTACCACCCAGTTCAACCCGGCCTGGCCTGGCGTGATACCCGGACCGAGCTCGTGTCCGTGCAGCGGCAGGCCGGCTTCGAGCCGAAGCGTGTCGCGAGCGCCGAGCCCGGCTGGTTGGATGCCGGCGCCGACAACGGCATCCCACACGGCGGCGGCCCGCTCGGCCGGGACGGCGATCTCGACCCCGTCCTCACCGGTGTACCCCGTGCCGGCGACCATCACTTCGACATCGGCGATCGTCGCCGTCCCGACCCGGAAACGGCCGATCTCGGCGATCGATGGCGCCACCGCTGCCAGTTTGTTTCGGGCGTTCGGGCCCTGCACCGCAAGCACGGCTCGGGTGGCGGTGACGTCCTCCATGTCCGGGGGGTTGGCGGCTCCCGCAAGGGCCGATGCGACGCGGTCGGTGTTGGACGCATTCGGCATCACGTCGAACCGCTCGTCCGCAACCCACCACACGATGATGTCGTCGAGCACCGACCCGTCGTCAGGGTCGAGCAGATGCGTGTACTGGGCCCGCCCCGATGCGATCCGGTTCAGGTCGTTCGTGAAGGCCATCTGCAGCGCGTCGAATGCGCCTGAACCGGTGACTCGGAGCGTCCCGAGATGCGACACGTCGAACACGACCGCGTCGTTTCGGCACGCCAGGTGCTCAGCGATCGTGCCGCCCTCGTAGTTGAGTGGCATCTCCCACCCACCGAACGGCACCAGCTTGGCGCCGCTGGCGACGTGGGTGTCGTGGAGGGGTGAGCGTCGGTCCTCAGGCTGCATCGGCGAGACGATACTTGGCGCCGAGGCGCTCGATGTCTCGGCGATACAGGAGCTTGACCTGCACCTCGGGGTGGATGTCGGCCATCTTGCGGACCTTGCGGTTCTTGCGGGTCACGAGCGGCTGCTTCATCGTCGTCACCTCGACGTAGGTGCCGAAGTCGCGGAGGAAGAAGTCGGGCGTGAATGCTTCGACCGGTTTGCCGTCCGTGTCGGTTTCGAGCACGAAGGTGGTCGGCTCGTACTCCCATGCGATGCCGTACGCATCGAGCAGCGAGGCGAGTTGGGCTTCGGACGGATGCGCGAAGTCGGGCATACGCCGTTTCTAGTTCTCGCCGACCGCTCGGTGGGTGATGATCTCGTCGGCGATTTCCGGGTACAGCGAAACGATGCGGGTGTCGACCTCTTCTTTGACACCAGCCAGCGGCAAGACGTTCAAGACGCCCTGCCCGTTTTGCAACAGGTCGATGAGTTCTTCACCGGTGTTGACGAGCACCGAGTTCGAGCCGTCGATCACCAGGTTGGCGCTGGCGACATCCTCGCCGAGCTGTTCCTTCATGTAGTTGAAGACCTTGCGGACCTGCTCGAGCCGGATGCCGGCATCGAGCAGTGCTTTGATGACTTTCAGCTCCAGCAGATCTCGGTAGCTGTACTCGCGTCGGCTCCCGCTACCCGTGGCCTCGGCCAGCGATGGCTTCACCAGGTCGGTGCGAGCCCAGTAGTCGAGCTGCCGGTAGGTGATGTCGACGATTTCTGCCGTGCGCTTCCCGCTGAAGCCTTGTTGCGCCATGGTGATGACTCCCTCAGATCAACCCCGTCGGCGAGTCTACGCCGACAAACCGCACCGGCGAAATTACGACGGTGTGACGAGACGAGACTGTAGGACGCGCCGCGCGCGAGGTCAACGACCCTTCGCGCGAAGACCCGCGCGGAACGCGCGATTAGATGCAGGGCGCGGAACGCGCGATCAGACACAGGGCGCGGAACGCGGCTCAGTCTTCGAAGTCTTCGGGTGAGATCGTGTCGAGGAATTCCTTGAACTCCTCGACGACCTCTTCGGGTTGGTCGTCGTCGACCTCTGCTCCTTCGACATAGCCGACCTCGTTGATGACGTCGTCGCTCGCGAAGATCGGCGTGCCGGTGCGAATGGCGATGGCCAGGGCGTCCGACGGGCGACACGACACCGAGCGACGCTCACCGTTCGAGACGAGATGCAGCTCTGCGTAGAAGGTCTTGTCGTGCAGTTCGGTCACCACCACCCGATCGACATCGATCGCCAGCGAGTCGAACACGTCGCGCATCAGGTCATGGGTCATCGGGCGAGGCGTTTCGACACCGTCGAGCGCCATCGCGATCGATGTCGCCTCCGGCGCTCCGATGAAGATCGGCACGACTCGCTCCGCCCCGCTGCGCTCTCGAAGCAGCACCATCGGAGCGTTGGCGGGCATCTCGACTCGAACACCGAGGAGGTCCATTTCCTGCATGACCTCCACCCTAGGCCCCGTAGAGAGCCTCCACGTACGCGTCCGGGTCCGCATTCAGCACCTCGACATCGGCCGCCGCGAGCACCTTGGCATTGCGGTAGCGACCATCGAAGTCCAGTCCGTAGCCGATGACGAACCGATCCTCGATCTCGATCCCCACATGGTCGAGCGGCACCGGCACGACCCGCCGGGCGGGGCGGTCGACCAGCGTGCACAACGCGACGGAACGAGGTGACCGGCGTTCGAACTCGGCCAACAAGAAGGCCGATGTGAGGCCGGTGTCGACGATGTCTTCGACCAACACCACATCGCGGCCCTCGACCGGCATCGATGCATCCATGACCAACCGCACCCGACCGGTGCCAGGTGTGTACGGGCTCACCGCCACGAAGTCGACCATGGTCGCAATCGACATCGCCCGCACCAGATCGGCAAGAAAGGGCACGCTCCCTCGCAGTACCCCAACCATGACCACGCCATCGTCGTATCGCTCGCTCAGCTCCGCCGCGAGCCGGGTGACGACGTCGTCGATCCCGTCGAGGTCAAGCAAGATGTCGGGTTCGCGCACGAGATCAGTCGTCGAGACCCAGCGAACGCCGTAGCAAGGAACGGTGGATCGCCTCGCCATGGCCGATGAGGTTGACGAGTTCGGCTCGAGCATCAGCGGCGGACGGGCCACCGCGGCTCAGCGCAGCACCCTTGAGTTGCTGCAGCATGCCGGCTTCTCGGTCCGCAGCGACCTTGTACATGCGGAGATGGCGTACCTCCATCCCCTGCGCCCGAAACGCCGCTGCGGCCCGGGCGGTGATGAGCGCTTCGTGGTCGAAGACCGACCCGGCTCCGGTGTCGACGGCGACAACCAACCCGAGCTTTTCCAGCTCGCCGATGAAGCCGAGATCGGTGCCGGTTGCTTCGGCCAGCTCGCCAGCGGTTATCGACACAGAACCAGCCGAGCCAATCGACGGTTCAGCCGGGGCCGATCCAGTGGGTCCAGCGGCGACCGGCTCGGCCGGCTCCGGCGGCGCTGCTGCGTCGGGTTCCCCCGCCTCAGTCGCGGGTGCGTCGTCGCCTGACGATTCGTCGGAGAGCTCTCGTTCGGCGAACAGAGACGGTTCCGGAAGGGGTGCGGCGGCACTCGGGGTGTCGTCGACGGGGGCAGTCGCCACGGCATCGGCGGCGAGGTCACCCGACGGATCGAAGCCGTCCTCGGCCAAGCGACGCTTGATGACCTTCAACGGCAAGAAGTTGTCGCGCTGCTGGGTCAGGATCCATCGCAGCCGGTCGACGTCCTCTCGCAGGAACTTCCGATACCCGGACGGGGTCCGTTCAGGGGTGATCAGACCCTGGCTCTCGAGGAAACGGATCTTGGAGATGGTGACGTCGGGGTGCTCTTCTTTGAGCAGCGACAGCACCTCTCCGATCGACTGATGAGCTGCGTCGTTCATAGACCTCTCACACCTCCCCCGTGCCGTGGACGAACACGAGTTTGAATTTGCCAACCTGAAGTTCGTCGCCGTCGAGCAATTCGCGTTCGTCGACGCGTTCGCGGTTGACGTAGGTGCCGTTCAACGACCCGACATCTCGCACCCAGTACCGAGCACCGTCGCGGCGGACCTCTGCATGCCGTCGAGAGACGGTGATGTCGTCGAGGAAAATGTCGGACTTCGGATGGCGTCCGAGCGCAACAAGATCGGTGTCGAGTGCGTAGCGGGCGCCGGACTTCGACCCTTGGATCACGACGAACAGCCCTTCGTGAGGACCAAACGCCGACCGGTCGATCGACGACAGATCGGTACCGTCGAGCGTGACCACGGGCGTCTCGGTCGTGATCTCGTCATGGCGAAGGTCGTCACCACACGATGAGCAGAAGTTCGCGCCCACCGGGTTCATGTGACCACAGCTCGGGCAGGGGACGGACGCCATGGGGATCAGCCCGCGATGAACGTCTGGTATGCCTCGGCGTCGAGCAGGCCATCGAGCTCGCTCGGGTCGCTCATCGTGACCGTGCAGATCCACCCTTCGCCGTAGGGGTCGGCGTTGAGCTTTTCTGGCTCGCCTTCGAGGTCGCTGTTGACCGATGCGACGCTTCCGCTGATGGGTGCGTACAGCTCCGACACCGATTTGGTCGATTCGACTTCGCCGAACGAGTCGCCCGCGGAGAGATCGGAACCGACCTCGGGCGGGTCGACGTACACGACATCGCCGAGTGCGTCCTGGGCGTAGTCGGTGATGCCGATCACCGCTCGATCACCATCGACGCGGACCCACTCGTGCTCTTTGGAGTAGCGCAGGCTTTCCGGAACGTTCATGTCCGGAACCTAACGCATGTCGCGCCGTTGAGCGCGTCCCTCTCACCCACGGACAAGCTGTTGGATCCGCCGGCCGTACTCCGCAACCAGGGTCGCTGCGTCCGCCGCAGAGCCCGACTCGGCGATCACCCGGGTCAGCGGCTCTTCGGGATCCGGGAGGATGAGGGCCCACGCTCCGTCATCGAGATGGATGCGGACCCCGTCGACGAGGTCGACGTCGCGGTCAGCTGACTGTTCGACCAAGGCCCGCATGACCGCACCCTTTTGCTCCCACGGCGTCACGACCGTGTCCATCGCGAGATGGACCTCCGGCAGGTCATCGACGACGGCGGACAACGGCCGCCCGTCCACCGCGAGCAAGTCGAGCAGCGACACAAACGTCGCGGTGGCGTCGAACGACGGCATGAAACTGGGCACGATGTGGCGACCGTGACGGTCAGCGGAAAACGCGACGTTGGGACCTCCGGCCGCCGCCATGATGGCTGCTGGCGAGGTCGGCGTCGTGAGGACGCTTCCGCCGTGGGCCTCGGTGATCGACCGCACGTGCCGGGTCACCGAGACAGGGACCGCAACCGTTGCGCCGGTCAGCGCGTCGCCTCGGAGTGCGAGCTGGGCAAGCAGGAGCTGATCGTCGGTCAGCACTCGGCCCCGGTCGTCGATCACGGTGAGCTGCTCGCCCCCGGGGGTGAAGACCACACCGAGCGAGGCGGCCGACGCCCCGACGAGCGCTCGAACCTGATCTGCGTGGGCGGCCCGGTCGAACGCGGCAGCGCCCGACGTCGACGCGTACGGGTTGACGGCCAAGACGTCGGCACCGAGTTTGGCCAGCAGATTCGGCATGATGAACGACACGGCGCCGTACCCATAATCGGCGACGATCTTGAGTTCTGCGTTGCGAATCCCGTCGAGGTCGACACCGGATTCGATGGCGGTGGCGTAATGCTCGAGCGCACGGGGCGCATAGTCGATGTCGCCGATCTGGTCCGGGGTGACCCGGCGGTAATCCTCGCGGTTGAAGACTCGTTCGATCTTTCGGTGCCCGTTCTCACTCATGTCGGCGCCGTGAGAGTCCATGAAGCCAACGACGATCGACTGCGGGTCATTTTCGTCGAGCCGGATCGCAACCGCCCCGGCCACCGCCGGTCGGCGACCGATGAAGCGGGTGACCGGGATCGGGGTGACTTCGAGGTCTTGCACCGACACCCCGGAGGCGTTGAGGCCAGCATGAAGCGCTCGTTTGAGCATGCGGGCGGAACGGCTCGAATCGCGGCTCGTCACGACGGTATCGCCGGGCTTGAGGGTGGTGCCGTAGGCCATCGCCAGTCGGGTGACGAGCTCTGGCGTGATGTCGACATTGGCAAGACCGGAGACACCTCGCTTGCCGAACAGGCTGCGGGCACCTCGGCTCTCCCAGACGATCGACGCATTGACGGTGGCGCGCGCTTCGATCGTCTTGAAGGGGTAGATCTTCACGCCGGTGCCGATGTGCGCATCCTCGCCGATGAAGCACTCGTCGCCGACCACTGCGCCTTCGTCGATCTGGACACCTTTGCGAAGGTCGCATGCTCGGCCGATCGAGGCGCCTCGCAGCGACACGCCCTCACCGAGGTAGGAGTTGTCGGCGACGACGACTCGTTCGGTGCGGACATCGGCGCGAACTCGAACGCCAGCGCCCAGAACGCTGTAGGGCCCGATGTGAGCGCCCGCCTCGATACGGGTGTTGTCGCCGATCACTCCCGGACCGACGACGGTGGCCTCCGGGTCGATCGAGACGTTCTCGCCGACATAGAGCGCATTGCCTCGGTCGAATCCCTCGATCTGCGCGTCGACCTTCCCATCGAGGATGTCGGTGTGGGCCGACACATAGGACTCCAGCGTGCCAACGTCTTCCCAGTAGCCCTCGCCGATCGCACCGAACAGCGGCTTGTTGTCACGCAGCAAGGCCGGGAACACCTCACTGGAGAAGTCGACGGGAACCTCCGGTTCGATGTAGTCGAAGATCTCTGGTTCGAGAACGAAAATGCCGGTGTTGATCGTGTCCGAGAAGACCTGACCCCAGCCCGGCTTTTCGAGGAACCGTTCGATCGAGCCGTCCTCTTCGGTGATCACGATGCCGAACTCGAGCGGGTTCTCAACCCGGATCAGGCCGATGGTGGCCATGGCCTGCTTCTGTTCGTGAACCTCGACCAGTTTCGTGAGGTCGAGGTCGGTGAGCACGTCGCCCGAGATGACCAGGAATCGCTCGGTGAGTTCTTCCATGGCGTTTCGCACCGAACCGGCGGTGCCAAGCGGGGTGTCTTCGGTGGCGTACACCATCCGTACCCCGAAGTCGGAGCCGTCGCCGAACCAGTTGCGAATGTGGTTGGCCTTGAACGCGACGGTGACGACGATGTCGTCGAAGCCATGCTGCTTGAGCAGGTCGACGATGTGCTCCATCATCGGCCGATTCGCGAGCGGCATCATGGGCTTCGGAACGTTGGATGTGAGGGGGCGGAGGCGCGTT
>JBCCYT010000018.1:0-44087 GCA_039188975.1 Actinomycetota bacterium | reverse complement strand
GGGGCTTTGGTCGTTGTTGAGGTCGGCGGCGCCGACGATCTGCCACTCGGGTGAGTTGGGATACTCGGGGCCGTTGCGGTTGATCGTGGTGCCATCCATCTCCCAGGCTGCGATTGCGCCGGTGACCGCATGCTGGTGGAACAGAGTGTTGCGCTCGAGCCCTGGCTCAGCCGGCGCCGGTTCGAGTACATGGATGAAGTTGTCAGGCCACGGGTAACGTCCTGATCCGTCGGGTGAGAGACGAATCCCCCTGCTCGTCACTCCTCCCCATACGTCGTCGCTAATGATGATGAAGCCGTCGCCAACCTCATCCACGACGGCGACGTGCCCGTAGCCACCCAGTCCGGAGCCTTCGTTCCATTGAGCGATGGCGCCGACGTCGGGCGTGTCATTTACTTCGTACCCAGCCGCGGCGGCGCTCGTATCCCACTCTCGAGCGTTGCCCCATGTCCCTTGGTCTGGGACTCCTTCGTAGGCCAGCCTGGCAGCTGCGTATCGTGTGCAGTTGTGGCGGCCGCCGTAGTAGCGCAGGTCGGCCCAAGTGCCGCTGTGTGCGCCGTAGGACGGATGGCCGGCGCAGTTGTAGGAGCCGTCCCCGATACACGGAGCTTCCGAGGCTTCCGCTGTGGGTGCGGGACCCAGCGCCATCGTTGCGGCGAGGCCGAGTGTCAGGATCTGCTTGCGTCGTTTCATCTCTCTTCTCCTTGAAGATTGCCTTCTTGGAACAGCGCAGCAGCTCGGGGACGGTCGAAACGACGGCGACGAGCGGACATCTCGCTCATAGCCGGCCCTTCGGGGGACAGCTGACGGACATACTGGAGACATGTCGGCCTCGCCACTTCACGAACCCCTCGTCGATGAGTTGGCGGAAATCCTTTCCGAGCCGGCGCGGATCGATGTCTATTCCGGTTGTGAGCACCTGCTCGGATTGCCGGTGGTGCGGGACTATGCAGCGCAACACGGGGTTGCACCGGAGCGGTCGGCGCAGATGCTGGTTCGCCAAGCCGTTGATCGAGCATGCGCATCTGCCGAAGGATTCGGCGGGCGCGACGTAGACCGAAGAGACGAAGCTCTCATCGTCCTCCGGGTGCTGGTCGGGCTCGAGCCGGCGATGGCCGGCAAGTCGCAGGGACATCACGCGTACGCGGCGTCACTAGTGGGGCTCTCGGGCAAGACGCTCCGGCGCAACCGGAGGGACTACGCAGAGCGACTCCTCGTCGAGTTCTTTCGGTACGTCGTTGGTGGGCCTGTTTCACCGCAGCCAGTGCTAGGTCAGAACTCCGTTGGGTTCGACGCTGTAGAGGAGGCTGAACGCGCTATCGAGAGCGAGCATGGGTTGTTCCTTGGGCAGGGTCAGATGCAGGTGCGTGCTGCGATCTTTGATCAGCGAGCCCAGCTGGAGCTCGGAGCAAGGAGGACGCTACGCGTGCTCTTGACTGCGCCGGACCGAGCCGCCGCGGAGCTTGCGGCCGAACGATCTGGAGACAAAGCCGACGAAATGCTGCGCGTTCTATGGTCGTCGGCAGAGGAATGGCAGTCGATGGACACGACGCACACATCCGGGCGACTGGAGGTCAGGTTCATCAGGAGCTTGCCGCCTTTCGCAGGGCTTATCCGGATCGGTCAGTCTGAGGTTCACGTCGCCTGGATCAGGCCGTCCGCTTGGCGCACCTCTCGCACCGAGAGTCGTCCGTTGCTTGTTCTGCGGGAGGACGAGCAGCCTGTCCTCTACGGCTTCTATCGAGATGACTTCGAGAGCATGTGGCGTAGTGGCCGGCCCCTCGGGTTCTACCGTTGACCCGTGGTGAGGGCCGACTAAAGCTCAGCCAGGAACCGAGTCCCAGTTGCAGGCGAGCCGGCGCCCAAACAGATCTCTTGCCGGCTCTGGCCAGATTGGGAGTAGGACCGAACGGGCGAGCGAAACGACCGACTCACCCGCCGCGCCGCATTTTGGTCACACTCGGCTGTGTCAGTGACGTCGATCGCTCGAACCTGCGCGCAAGCGCACCGTCGAGCTGAGCGTCGATCGCGGGGAAGAGGTGGCCGTAGGTGCCGAGCGTGACGTTGATCGTGGAGTGGCCCATGCGCTCCATGATCGCCCTGGGGTGAGCTCCCTCGGCGATCAAGAAGGCGGCGTAGGTGTGCCGTAGGTCGTGGAAACGCGTCTCTCGGGGAAGGCCAGCTCGGATGACCGCCGGCTTGTAGTGGCGGGGATACCAGTTGGAGTGGCGTAGCGGGCCGCCGTCAGGGCCTTCGAACACCAGATCGTTCTGCTTGCGGCCATCGAGATAGGACATCAGCATCTCAGCGATCGGGGCCGGGATGCCGACCGATCGCCGAGAGTAGGTCTTTGTCGGTCCTATGTTGAATCGGCCGTTCGCCTCGTCGGCTGACTCGGCGACCTCTACCCGCCGACGTACAAGGTTGATTCGAGACCCGCAGCGCGCCGATTTCGCCAGCTCGTAGGCCGGTGTAGGCAGCGAACAATACGAGGAGTGCATAGTCGGGGTAGCCGCCCTCGCGATGAGATGCCCCACGTCGGAGGGGCGGTGGGTCCTTGATCTCTTCTGCCAGCGCCCAGACCTGGTCTTCGGTTAGGAACACCATTTCCTTCTTCGGTTGGCGGGGAGCCTTGATGTCTTCGACTGGGTTCGTCTTTACGACGCCGTTGCGAACGGCGAGCTTGAAGACGAGACGCATCACGTCTCGGATGTTTCGGACCGTCCCGGCACCCTTGCCATCGTTCGTGAGGCCCGAGAGGTACGCCAGTACTTCGGCGTGGTCAATCGACGCCATCGCTCGGTTGCCAAACTCGGGCAGGAGGTGGTTGCGGAGTATTGAGTCGTAGCTCTCCCGCGTCTTGGGCTTGAGGTGGGTGGTTGTCGCACTCCACTTCTCGGCCCAAACGGAGAAGAGCTGGCGTCCGCGCTGGGGATCGACCCAGTCATGCCGTAGAAGGTCGGCTTCGACCGTTGCGGCGTACCTCTTGGCATCGGTCTTGCGTTTGAAGGTCTTGCTCCGTTGCCGCTTGTCGGGGCCTCGATAGACGACCTCCCATCGGCGGTGCCCAGCTGGTGTAGTTCGCTCACGAATGCTTGCCATCGATCCTCCTGTCGACCGAACGTATGCAGCGGGTGCGACACGAATTCGGGGTCATCGCTGACGCTCGACTCGGCCCTCGGCGACCCAGTCGGTGATGTCCCGCTTGTAGAAGCGAACGAACTTGCCGACCTTGTGGTACGTCACTCGGTTCTCCTCGACGAGTCGCCGGACGAAGCGCTCCTTCACCCCGAGGAGCTCGGCAACGGCAGGGATATCGAGTAGGGCGCCGCGCTCGTCGTCGGTGTGAAGTGCCGTCATCCGAAGCCCCCGTTGTCCGACGAGCGTGTCGCGATCCCAAGCCAAGCGCTCCAATCGGTCTGCGGTTGGCCGCTGATGCAACCGCTGGCTGGCGCCGCAGTCGGCGGGACCGGTGTCTGCCGGAGGATCGCGAGAAGCATCGGTTGGGGGCAGACGAGCTGGCCGTAGGCGCGGACCGAGAGGTGGAGATGTGGCCCGGTGGTGTTGCCCGCGCCTGGAGCTCCGGATTCTCCGCCAGAGAGACCGACTGGTTCGCCCACAGAGATCTCGGCGCCGGCGGTGACGGTGACGAGCGAGAGGTGGCAGTAGGTGTACCGAGCGCCGTCGGTTCCGTCGAGGATGACGGTGTTGCCACACCGGCCACTGCCTCCCGGCGTGTAGACGCCGGCGTCGGTCACGACAGCGGCGACGATTCCGTCGGTCATGGCGAACAGCGGGGTACCCACTGGGGCCGGTGCGGGGTGTTCGTGGTGGCACAGCCGTCGAGGATCGAGCGGCGAGGCAGCCCGGAGGGCCTTGACCTTCTTTGTCGGGGCCTAGCGAGGCCGAACGCCAGTGAGGGAACCCGCAGGGCCGAGTGGTTTCGGCAAAGGGGGTTGCGTCGACGTGACCTCGGCGGAGCATGACGCCTCGATCTTCCCCGTGTCGGCGGAGAGGTGACCACGTCGCACGCCGCTCGAGCACTCGCACTCGTCGGCCCTCGAGGTCCCACGGAATCGGGCGAACGGCTGGCGAGAAGGTCAGCCTGTCGGGGCGTCGCGGTCGTCTGGCGGAGTGGTGGCGTCGGCTTATCGGCGAGATCGAGGACGCGCTGGGCGGCCTCCGATTCCGGCCAGGATGGCCTGTTCCCTCAGCAGGCGAGGTGCCAGTGGTTCGGCCAGAGACAGGCGGGGTGGGTACCGAGCGCGATCGCTGTTCGGTCGGCTTGTTCGGCCGGAACACCCTCGTTGATCCAACGATGGATCGTGCGGCGGCTGACTCCGATAGTGGTTGCGATGGTGTCGATGGTGACGCCACGGGCTTCGGTAGTGATGGGCTCGAACGGGAGGCGAAGGCTGGCGGGTCGGCTCATTGCGCCACCTCCTCGGCCTCGATTCCCTCGGTGGCGAGATGGTGGAGATGGTCGACAGCTCGTTGAGCAGCTGCGGCAGTGCGGAAGAGAGCCTTGGGGTCTTCGTTGAGAATCTCGAGCCAGTGAGCGAGGTAGGCGGCGTGGTCGGCTCGGGGCTGTGGGCTGATGTCGAGGCTGGCGGCGGCGATGGCGGCGCCGAGTTCGGCGACGAGTTCTTCAGCTGCGTAGTCGGGTGATCCGAACGGGGCGGAGAAGTTGAGCCGGTCGAGTCGGCTGTGGTGGCCGGTCCAGTGGATGTGTTCGTGCAGGACTATCGACCAGAAGGCCTCGGGGTCGTCGAACTGTTCGAGGGCGGGGCAGTAGATCCGGTCGGCGCTTGGGACGTAGTAGGCGCGGTCTCCGCCGTAGTGGACGTCTGCGCCGATGGCGTCGAGCCATTCGCTTGCTGGGGTCGGCTCGGCTGGTTCGGTGTCGGTGGGGGTGTGGCCGTCGACTTGGTGGGCGTTGAAGACGGCGTAGACCCGGGGGACGAGTCGCCGGCCGAACGTCTCGCCGTCGGGGTCGGTGTCGTCGGTGGTCTTGGTGGTGACCCATTTGATGATGTGGGCGGCGTGTTCGCCTTTGCGGACCTGGGCGCCGGCGGTTTGCCATTGCTTGTAGGTGGCCCATTCGCCTGTTGGGTAGCCGCGTTCGAGGGCGTCGAGGGCGAGGGTGAGGACGTTGGCGCCGGCGTAGCGGTTGCCGGTCGTGGCGTTGCGGGCAGAGAGGAGGTCGACGAGGTCGTGGGTGTGCCAGGGCATGGCCCATTGGCCGTGTGATCCGGTTTGGATCATGTCGACGAGTCGGCGTGTGACGTTCTCGGCGTGGGTGGTGTAGTTCATGGATCATCTCCCGTGGTTCGTGATGCGGACGCAGCGCTGCGCTGCGTTCGCTGGGAGCGATCCCGCCGAGGCGGCCCGCGGTGTCAAGCCCTGGCCTTCGACCCGCAGGGTCGGGCGGTGGTGCCTCGGCGAAGCCGGATGGTGGTGAACGGGCTTGATGCCGAGAGCGGGCCGTCACGGCACGGTGACTTTGGACGACGAGGCACTCGAGCGCGGCGCCTCAGTCTTGCGCGTGAAGGGGCCTCGCGGGCCCTGGTGCTCTGCTAGTCGTCAGACAGCGACTCAGCGACAGCGTCGTCGAGCTCGCTAAGTCGCTGCGCATACATCAGGAGCGAATCCGACATTTTCGTCAGTGCCTGAGCTGCGCCTGTAGAGGAGTTCCTCCACTCTTCAAGGCGCCGACCGTAGGCAGACGCAGAAGAGCCTGCCCACTGGCTTCCGAGCTGCTCAGTGATTGCGTCAACTTCGTCGCTGAGTTGTCTGAACCGCTCAGCAACAGTCGCCATCCGAAGCGCGGCGGAGTTGACATCGATGGGCGGGTAGTGCTGCACGCGTTCCGATTCGGATTCGGCTGCGTCGCGAGCGTCGAATAGGTCCGCGCGTTCGAGCGCGGAGCATTTGAGCGCAATGGCGAGCGAGGTCACGGTCTCGACACTGGGGCGTCGCTGCGCTGTCTCAAGCAGGGCGATGTAGCCCGCGGAGACACCAACCGCAGTTTCGGCAAGCTGCTTCTGGGTGAGCCCACGGTCCTTTCGAAGGCTCTTCAGCCGCTGGGCGAAGTCGTCACTCATGTCTCATCTGTTCTGCGGATTCGAGGTTGCCGTGGTCGAACTCACTTACTACTGTAAGTAAGAACCGGAACAATACTACCCAAGGAGTTCACTATGCCTGCTGGACAGCTGCACATCTCGTTCGAGGAGCTGCGGTCGAAGGGCCAGACGCTCATGACCAAGGCCGACGAGCTGCAGGGGCAGCTTGACCTCATCCATGGCATCGCCCAGCCAGACGGGATCTGGGACGGCGCGGCCGCTTCGTCGTACCAGTCGGAGTTCGACCGCTGGAGTACAGCCCAGCGCACGATGATCGAGTCGTTGCGCGAGATGGGCGCTTTTCTTCAGCGAGCCGCTTCGGCCTACGAGGGGACCGAGCTCGAGATCCAGCGAGCTCTCGGCCTCTCGGCCTGAGACCCATGCCTGAGACTTCCGTCAACTCCGACCGCCTGTTGCGCTTCGCGGAGGAAGTGCGGGGGAGCACCGGCTGGCTGCAGACCGAGTGTGGTATCCCGTGCTCGAGTGCCGTCATGGCTGCGTCGTCGGCGACCACGTGGCCTGATGGCTCGCTGCACTTCTTCGGCGTTCGCTGGGATCAGGAGATCCAGATGGTCTCTGACGCGCTCGCAAACTTCACGCGAGGTCTCGCCGATGTGGTCGAGGTCTATGAGACCACGGACGAATCGTTGTCGTAGGGGGCGTAGATGGGGTTCTTCGGCGACCCGGTGGCGCTCAGGGTAAGCAGCAACGCCCTGAAGGCTGTTGGGGCGGACATGGAGCGGTTCGCGAATGCGTTGCCGACAACGATTCCAACCGAGGCCTGGCGTGGTCCTGCGGCGCGCGCCTGGAACGAGATGCTCCCTCTACTGGCCTCGCAGCTTCGCGTGATCGCCGAGTCGACGAATTCGGGGGCTGCGAGCTTGTCTACGCTGGCGAACACGCTCGACTATCTGAACGGCGAGCGCGATCGACTTATCGGTCTCGGAGCCTTCGACACCGACATCAGCGTCATGTCGCTCGTTCTGCGAGCCGATGCAGCTAAGCGGACGGCGGCCGCCGAACTCGCTGAACTCGGACGTGGCGCCCCGTTGGCCTCGTACCGGGAGTACCGACCTCCCCAGGCGGCTGTCGGTGAGGGGATGACGCCGAAAGAGAAGGCCATACTTGCTGCAGACATCGCTGGGATCGCAGATCCCACACCGTTGTCCGACGGCACAGCGGTTGTGTTGTCGCTGTCGGAGGGAGACGTGCTGGGTGCGAGCTTGTCTGCGATCGGAATCATTCCCTACGTGGGCGACGTGGCGAAGGGGCTCAAGTACGGCGGCAAGGCACTCGATACCGTTCACGACGCTGATCGTCTGACTGACCTCGCAGGAGTGGCGAGTGGTGCCAGGGTCGTCGATGGCACCATCACGGCGGCTCGGGTCCTGGACAGCAAGTCTGGATATGTCCGTCTCCCGAACGCCTCCTTCGTCGACGGCGGCTACAGCTTCGTCACGGACGAGATGGGTCGGACGGTCGCTGCGAGCGGTCCCCTCCGACTCGATGCGGCGAGCCGAGACGGTCTCTCTCGTGCCATTGGGAAGCTCGGGCTCGATGGCGACCAGGGGGGTCACCTCATCGGCGCCAGATTCGGGGGGGCCAGTTCCGCATTCAACCTGGTGCCGCAAGCACAGAGGTTCAACCAGTCGACCTTCCGATCCATGGCGGAGGAGGAGTGGGCGCAGCTCCTGCGTAGCGGTCACGATGTCGATGTTTCGATTCGGCCGACGTACGACTCGCCCGAGACGTTGAGGCCGGATGGGTTCCTTGTTGAGTACTCGGTCGACGGCGTTGAGCAACCAGCGAGGTACTTCATCAATGAGTGAGTCGAGCGAGAGTCGGATCCTGCTGGGAGATGGGGCGCGGCAGGTGGCAGAAGCGATAGCCGAAACGGTCAGATCTGTGCCGTGGCAGCTGCTCGAATTCCGGCTGCGGGTTGAGCGGGATGGGTCGCTAGAGATGATTCTCAAGAACGAGCTTGGCCAGTCAGCTGCGGTGACGCCGGAGATGTGCGTCCGCTCTGGTGAATGGGTCCGGTCATGCCGAGCATCCTCTTCGGTCCCGTGGACCGATGCGCTAGTGCAAGTGGATCGACATGGGTGGTTCGGCGTCGAGTTTGGTTACTCGCAGGCAGAGAGGGAGCAGATGTGAGTAGCTCAGTCGCGTTGCACATACGATTCGCTGAGGAGGTCGCCGAGGTTCCCTACATTGACCTCATCGTCGAGTTTGGGGTCGAGGCTACGGTCGGTGGCCTGGTTGACCAGCTGGCCCGAGGTGTCGGTGAGGCAAAAGGGGTGCCGCTCGTCGTTGAGCTAGCCCGCTCAGGCTCCGTGCTGCCGAGTAACGAACGGTTGGCCGAGTGCGGCCTACTCCGAGGAGACACTCTCACGCTGCGGAGACCGCGGCCGGGCGAGAAACCTTCGACCTTGGGTGCCCGACAGCCGCTGCTCTTTCTTCGCGAAGAGCGGGGGCGCGATGCTGGTCGGCTAGTTCCGCTCGACGTAGAGCCGGTGCGTGTGGGCGACGGTCGGGGCGGCAGTCACGTCGTTGTTGATGATCCGGATGCCGACGGTGCTCTTGTAGAGGTATCGGTTCGCGACGACCTAACAGCTTGGGTAGATGTGCTGACGGGGAGCGTCGAGGCTGACGGCAGGGTGTGGACAACAGGCTTCGAGCTCGAGGTTGGATCCTCGATCCGATTTGGTCGGTACACGATCCTGAGGCTCGCACGCGAGCACGAGACCACACATGCGAACCCGTTTGGGCAGATCCAGTTCTTGCCGTCGGCCATCGATCAGCTGGTGCCCATCCAGTCCCCTCGATTGGTCGCCCCCACTGAGCCCAAGACGTCAAACAGCCGTGTGTCGTTCCCATGGGAGTCCGTCGTCTCGGCTGCCTTGATGGCTGCCTTCTTCGTAATCGTCTTCGATCGCCGGATCTTCGCGCTCCTGGCGCTGGTCCCGCTCGTTGTCGGGGCGTTCTCCTATGTAAGGCGCCTTCGGCAAGCTCGAGACGATCAAGCGCAGCGTGACGCTGAGTTTTCCGAAGCGATGGAACGCTTCTCGGTGAGGTCGAAGGAGGCGGCGGCAGCTGAGGCGAGTGCCCGTCGATCCAACAACCCGCCCGTGCGCTCCGAGCTGTATCGGCGTGCCTTTCGTCGACAGGGCACGATTTGGAGCCGCTCAACTGACTCACCCGGGTTTTTGCAGGTCCGAATCGGTTCAACGGACCTTGAGGTGCCCGCCGATGACGAGCTGGCGCGGCGCGGCGTAGAGATGCCCGCAATCGAGGGCGTCCCGGCTGTGCTGGACTTCAAGAAATGCAACGTCGCCCTCGTAGGAGAGAGTCGAGCAGCCGCAGCGATAGTGAGAGAAGTCGTGCAACAGGCGGCAATCTTCCATTCGCCTCGGGACCTTCGAATTCTCGTTGCGGTTCCGGGCGAGGTCGAAGGAACGAGCCTGGCGCGTTCGTTGGGCGGATTGGCGTGGTTGCCTCACCTCCAGGCGAACGGTCGCCCGATACGAATGTGCGCTGGCGCCGGAGAGGTGGAGCTCCAGCTGGCGGCCATTGTGAGCGAGCTCGCCAGCCTCAGCGATGCCGGCGTCGGGGATGAACTGCCACATACGTTGATTGTCCTCGGGGAAGGCGTAGACCTTGACCCAGTCCTGGCTGAGCGGAGCTTCGCAGAATGGCCGGAGCAGCTGCACCTCTTCTGGTTTGGTGCGTTCGCCGATCTCGCACCTCCCCAGGTTTCGGCCGTCGTGAGTCTGGAAGCCGGTGTGCTGAAGGTCGTTCGAGGGGATCTTGAGTGGAGCTCCGCCGTTGCAGAACCTGCCGAGAAGGAGCGCGACGCAAGGCTCAATGCAGGGGTCGACGACTCCGTCGTGATCGCTCGCAGTATGGCGCCTTTGCATGACCCGCGAGACATAGCTGGTGCAGGCAGCATCCCGCGTGTCGTGAGCCTTCTTTCGCTCCTAGACGCAGGGAATCGTCGACGTGCCCGAGGAGCGCTCGACGAACTGAGACTGACGGTTGGCGTCTACGAGCGTGGATCTCTTGAGCTCGATCTCGTGACGCATGGACCGCACCTTCTGATCGGTGGGACGACTGGCTCCGGCAAGAGTGAACTCCTTCAGACCTTGGTGGCGTCGGCGGTCGACGGCTACGACGAGACGGAGCTTCAGCTATTCCTCTTCGACTTCAAAGGCAACGCGACGTTTTCTGGATGTGAGACTCTCCCTCACACGATTGGAATCGTGAGCAATCTCGATAAGCCGGAGATCGAGCGTGGCTTGGCGTTCCTGGAGGCCGAGCTTGACCGGCGAATGGCCAAGCTCGACGAAGTGAGCAAGGGCCGAGCCGACAAGATTCGTGACTACGAGCAGCTCCGGCTCGAGTGTCCCGATGTGCCGATGCCGCGGTTGCTGGTTGTGTTTGACGAGTTCGCCTCGCTTGTTGGCGAGTTCGATTCGGCTCGGAGGACGGCTGTCAGCATCGCGCAGCGAGGGAGGTCGGTGGGCATCCACGTCGTCTTGGCGACGCAACGTCCTTCGACCGCGGTCGTTGATGCCGATGTGCAGGCCAACATCGGGGCGCGAGTGGCTCTCCGCACGGTGTCCGACACCGAGAGCGCCGTGATCATCGGTACCAGCGATGCTGCCCACATCTCCGAACGAGTACCCGGGCGGGCGATCCTCAAGTTGGGGGCCACAAGACTTATTGGCTTCCAAGCCGGCTTCGCATCTGGCCGGGGAGGAATTGAGGACCCAAGCCGAGTGGCTCTGATGCCATTCCTAGCGAAGCCCGAGACTCTGAAGTCGAAGGAGATGCGCCCGTCTCGGACGGGTCCCACCGCGTTTGAGCAGATCCTTGAACGCAATGCGGCGCCGAGCGAATTGGAGACGCGCCGCTTGTTGAGGTCGTTTGGTCCAGAACCGATGGCTATCCAGGGAGGCCTGAGCGACCCATCGAGTGGGAAGGTGCTCGTGGGTCAATGGGACGACGCGGCTGAGGGCGAACGCAATGCCTTCGTCGCCGACCTCGTCCGTGGACCGTTGCTGGTTGCAGGCGGTATCGGCGCGGGCAAGAGTTCCATCCTTGGCGTCGTCAGCCGCCAGGTTCGATCGGTGCTTGCTGAGAACGTCGACATAATCGGGATCGATTCATCGAGTGAGAGCTTGTCCGAACTGTACGGACCCGATTTCGATTGGATCGTTGATGCAACGGATCGTGACTCGGTATCGCTGCTCCTGCGGCAGGTCGAAGTCGAACTTGATCGCCGACAGTCGGGTCGAAGTTTCGATCAGCCTGCTTACATCCTGATCGACGACCTACAGCAGATCTACGAGCAGTTTGCGCTGACGACTCAGGATCAGGAGAAGCTTCAGCTCCTTGGCGACGTGATTCGACGGGGCCGCAAGCACAGAGTCTTTGTGGTCGCTGCCGTTCCCACGATGCAGTTCGGCAATGCCGGGCTTCGTGGTGTCTTTGCCCACAGGCTGCAGCTTCGACCGATCCCGGATGATGAGGAGCAATTCCCGGCTGCCGTGGGCTTGCCCTCAGGCCAAGGCATCGCCGAAGGGGGCCGGCCATTCAAAGCGTTCTATGAGGAGCCGGTTGGCGGCGTAGAACGTGGGGCGTTGCCAGAGTCTTGGTTCGGGCAACTCCCGTCTGTTCTGGAGCAGGTTGACTCAATACCGCCGACCGTCGCCGTGGGCCTCGACGAGATTGCGCGGTCTACCGTGTCGTTCGTGCCGAAGCCCGGCGAGCACGTCCTCGTGGCCGGCGACCAGCGCAGAGCCCGGAACTCTGCCCTGGCGCATCTGCAGTCCGAGTTCCGAAGGAGCGGCTGGACGGTCCACTCCATCCGTAACGAGCCGGTATCGGAAGACGAGCCTGGCTGGCGAGTGGTCGTCGAGGCTGCGGTTGGGCGGGGTGAGCGTGTGTGCGTCGTCGCCCCCGAGGTGCACGATATGCCGGACCATCTGTGGACCGACTTGAAGAACAACCTTGGGCGCAACTTCGATGAGTCAGCGGTGGTGCTGGCATCCTTCGACCCCTTTGCACTTCTGACGGCTCGGGAGACGCTGTCGCTACGCGACGTCGTCAGAAGCTGGGCGCTTAACCAGACGGTTCTCTATCTCGGTGCGCCAGCCCCAGCGAGAGCCGCGCTCTCCTCCCTCGCTTCCGGGCTAGTCATACCCCACAGGCGGGACTTCGACTCGACACCGGGGCGCGCAGCGTGGCTCCATCATGGGAGCACGTCGACAGTTCAAGTACCCCGTGGGGAGGCGACGAGTTGATGATTTCTCGGCAGACACTCGGATTGGCCGCAGCCACCTCTTTGGTCTTTCTAGGAGCACTGGCGCTCCTGACCCGACTGGCTGGCGATGGGCCGGACGCACGGCCTGCGGTTCTACTTGAGCTGACTGGAGCAGATGACGTTATGAAGGTCGATTCAGCAGTTGAACAGGGTCAAGCACTTGAGTCCGCCTTGGTGGTGGTGCTGACGCTTGGGGAACGTGGAGTGGTCTCGACCCCGGCGGTGGCCCCGACCACGACGGTCGTCCCGACCACGACGGTGGCGCCGGAGTCGACGGTGGTACCGACCACGACGGTCGTCCCGACCACGACGGTGGTGCCGACCACGACGGTGGTGCCGGAGTCGACGGCGGTGCCGACCACGACGGTGGCACCTGAACCGTCGACAGGTCCCACAACGAGCTCCCCCTCCGGAACGCTCGATGCGACGGAGCTCCCATCCCTCGGCCTCGGGGATGAATCCCCTGCAGTTCGAACGCTTCGTTCGCTCTTGGAGGAGGTCGGCCAACTGGAGACTCCTGCCGAGGCAACGGAGGAAGAACCGAGCTCAGCCGAGCTCTTCGATGATGTTGTAGAGGCGGCGGTCATTGCTTTCCAACAAGACGCCGGCCTAGATGTCGACGGGAAGGTTGGACAGATTACCTGGGCCGCTCTCATCGCCGAGGCCAGTGAGCCCTCGACGGCAGAGAGCTCTGGGGAGGAAGAAGCTGACTCCGAGAGCGTGCCGCTCGTTGACCAGGACGATTCAAGCGTTGTCGATGGGTCAGCGGTCCCTCCCAACGACGATGCCTCGGAAGGTGCGGTGCCAGACGAGTTGCCGGTTGGCTCGGATGCGTCACCAACGGAGCCCGCCGGTCAAGATGAAAACCAGCAGGAGCCGGAGCCGCCTGTCGGTGATGGCGGGCCCGACGTGAGCTCGCCGTCATCGCTGCCGGGTGATGATGAGGCCCTTCAAGCGCTCGCCGCCATTCGGGAGTCAGGCCTAGTTGCGGCCCTGGTTCGGTCCTCCAGCCAGGAGGAGGTGCTAGAGGTTCTCAGCGACTTCGACGTCTACGGGGTGGACGGACGATTGGTTGCGGAAGCTCGGTCCGATCGCTCATCCGGAAACATGACACCGGGAATCGGAGCGTTCGCTATCGCACTGGTAGTCCCTCTAACGACAGGGCTTGCGAGGGGTCGAAGGAAAACCGAGTCATCGAGCGGTGATGTAGAGACGCCACTAGCTGGGGCTAAGAACCTACGTCCTCACATGAGCCAAACCGCATCGCCTGCCGTGGTGGAGCTGGCGGACCCTCGTCAGGCAATGGGTCTCCCCAGGGAGCTGCGAGCGGCCACGGTGATTCGGCGAAGCGGGTACGTTTGCGACGGCGACAGGCTGCTGTACGTCACTCGGCCCGGACCAGACCTCGCACCGATCGACGCGGGCACCCCGGTGCGTTTGACAACACAACAGCGCCCTAGGACAGGTAGGTAACGAACATGGGGAAGTTGGCAGAAGCAGCAATGGCACCGGAGCGCGTCGATCAGCGCAATCTGGTTGCCCTCCTGCTGGATACAAGCGAGTCGATGGGTCGAGGGCAGGCACCTACGCCGATCGACGAACTCAACGACGCTGTTGGGAAGTTCCTGTCGGAGGACATCCCCAAGCATCGCAAACTCCGCCAATCGGGTGAGATCGCGATCGGGCAGTTCCGGAAGCTCGGCAACGATCAGGCGCGCTTCGTTGAGTGGTTGAAGCTGGCAGACCATGACGCTGAGGCCTCTCACCCCTTCTATCTGGCCCGCGATCTCCGGGCGCAGGATCAGCTTGACGCATCTGGCCAGACCCCGATCGCAACTGCGATTCTCCTCGGGTTGGCCGCTATCGAGAAGCGGAAGGAGCAATTGCGGAACTCGCAGCCGCCGAAGAGCCACGAGCATCGGCCGGTTCTGTACCTCGTGACGGACGGGGCGCCCGAGGGCGAGACCGATCGACGAATGGAAGAGGCAGTCGAAGAGCTCCAGCGCGCAGAGCGAGAGAAGCGGGTCCTCTTCTTCTCGATCGGCACAGGAGGGGCTGACATGGATCTGCTCTCGAGCCTCTCGCTCGGAGGAAGCGACAACGCTTACGATCTGAAGGACCAGTCGCTGTCGCAGCTGCTTCAGTTCGTCTCGAGGAGTTCGGAAGCAACCTTCGCCCCGGAGGCAGTCGGGTCGGACGAGAGTTTGGTGGAGCCGGGCGATCCAATGGACGCGAGGAACGTCTACGTGAACGTTCGGAGGAAGTTCAACGAGGGCTTCTTTAAGAACCTTGATGACCGGCCTTTCGCAGGGTAAGGGAGAGGCTGCTTTGGTGACCACCAGGTGGCAGACACTCGCTCTGCAGCTCAAGGGCTCGGGAAAGGGTCCGGCCGAGCAGTGTCAAGATCGTGCGAAGGCTTGGCAACTCCCAGGATCAGCGGGATGCCTGCTGGCGGTTGCGGATGGCGCTGGCAGCACGCGACACGGCGGCGACGGGGCGGAGCGCCTCATCCAAGGTATCGATCACCTGGTGGGTCGAGCGACACGTTGGCCGAACCCAGGTGGTTCCGGATCTGGGACCGAGGCCGTCCGCAAGATTGCAGAGTCCGTTATCGAGTCAACGTTGAGCGGTCTCCGGGCGGAGCGAGTTGAGGTGCGTGACTACGCCTCCACTTTCGCAGTGGGGTGGGTCGGGGAGCGTGAGGCGGCTTTCGCTGCCCTCGGGGATGCCTTTGCGTGCGTTCAGCATGCTGGCGAGCCGGCGGTAGCGCATCTGGTTCTGCCGCCGGACCGAGAGCCCGGGCAAACTGGGACGCACTTCTTCACTTCAGATGGATGGCGGAGCCTGATTCGAACGGCGATCGTCGATGACCCCAAGATAGCGAGCGTGGTGCTCTCGACAGATGGACTGGAGGAGGTCGCGATCGAGTACGCACACCCGGGTTCGCTTGACGACTACGCACGTCCCCGCGACGTCTACTTCGTGCCGCAGATGATGGAGTTGATTGGCGAAGGGCTCGACGAAGGTGGGCTGGCGTCCGAGCTGTCTGTGCCAGAGATTCTAGACAAGAAGGGCGATGACATTGGGCTGGCAGTGGCGTACCGGCGACTCAGTTAGGCAGTCCGGCCCCGGACGTGGGACGACGATTCAACTTGGACCTCGAATTGGGGAACCGAACGAGGGAATCGTCTTCGAGGTTGCCAATGACGACCGCTATGTGGTCAAGATTTTTCCCAACGAGCGTCCCGACTTGGATGTGGTGGTGGCCGAGTGTGTCGCACGCGGCCTTACGAGCACATCGGCGCCCCGCGGCTTGATTGTGGCGGCTCCGAGATGGACTGTCTCAGAGCCTGAGTCGGGATCGGCGCCGATCGGCTGCACGAGTCCAAAGTTGGATCCTGACTCATTCGACCCGTTCTCGAGTTATCTGCTCGTGCTTGCGCGGGAGGCTCCGCTCGGTGAACGCATAGACCTCGCGCTCGAGATAGCCGACGGTGTTGATTGGCTTCACACGAATCGCGTCGTCATCGGAGACCTTAAACCCGACAATATTCTCAGGCATGACGATGGTGCTCTTGGTCTCATCGACGTTGACTCCTTCTCCTTCTTCGACGAGCGGGGTGGACGGGTCGTTGGCAGCAGGGTGATGACCGACAACTATCGGGCACCAGAAGTGCGGTCCACGGACTATCCCACCTACCAGACAGATCGCTTCGCACTGGGCGTCATCGTGCTGGAGCTGCTCTTTGGGAACGTTCATCCATTCGCTTGGGCACATCGCGATCATCGCGACGACGTAGTCCAGTCCCGCATCGTCAAGGGCTCCTCATGGTTGCTTGACCCCGGCAATTATCACGCTGAACACGGGCACCCTGGAGTCGACGTTCTCCCTGAGTGGTTTAGACCTGTCGTCGTCAACTGCCTATTGGAGCGCGATCGACCATCAGCGGCCTCGTGGGTTGAACGTCTGGAGATGCTCGACGTAGCGACCTGTTCGTGTGGGGCCGAGGTCTTTGCTGGTGGTCGCTGTGCTGTCTGCGCCCAGGCGAGCGCTACCAGTGCTGCCGCTGTCTCTGCTGTACCGGTCGGCGACCAACAGCCGCATCCAGCAGCGTCTGCTAGCGGGGCTACTCAGCGGGCGATAGCAGCTGTCGTTGTGGCTGCATTGATTCTCGTGGCTGTGATCGCGCTCGATGCCTACGGTTCGAGCGGCTACTTCGTAACCGAGCGGGGCGAAGAGGTTGTGATCATGCAGGGGAGGCCGGACGGGTTTCTGTGGGTAGATCCCGCGTTCGTGGAGGGCACAGGGGTTGCGCCGGAGTCGCTGAGCGCTGAAGCGCAGGCACAACTGGCTAGTGAACCATCCTGGTCGAGCCTTGAGGACGCCCAGGCTTTCGTCGAACAGCTGGTGGCGAACAACTGACGCAGCAAGCCGGCGGCCCACAGCCCATCTCACAGAAAACTCACGGGACGAGAGTGAATAGAGGGGAGCAAGGGGAAAGGGCGGACGCCGGATATGCGTATTCACTCGGGACTTTGTGGCTCTACGGGCAGGTTCCGCTACCTCCAGAATGCTCATAACCCGAAGGTCGCAGGTTCAAATCCTGCCCCCGCCACCAACGAGAAGGCCCGGAAACGCAACAGTTTCCGGGCCTTCGTCGTTCCCGGCCCAAGTTGGTCTCGATGCGGAGATCTCATAAAAGCTCACACCAGCTGCCAATGATCGGTCTGATCTCGGGGTTCGTCCCCGACCTTCGGGTTGTGCGCCCGATGAGCGAGTTCCTCCGCAGGCCCGTGGCTGTTGATTCGAGGGCTGGATCGATGTGACCGATCTAGCTCGTCGCGCTCGCTCGCGTTCGAGTCGAGTTCATTGGAGTGTCTGGAGGGTGAAGCCGCTCGAGAGCACGTCGGTTCCGTTGGTCGTACCGCTCAGGATGACGAGCTGCCCGTTGGTGTCCACGAAGCCGACATAGCCGGCGACCGCCTCGGGGAGATCGGGGAGGGGGCTCCACTGATCTGCGACGGGGTCATAGACCTCGACGGTGCTGGTCGGTGTGAGCTCGAGCATCGAACCGCTATCGCCGGCCACGACAGCGATCGTGCCGTCGCTCAGAGCGAAGCCCAGGTGGCCGCCTCGCGCTGTGCTCATGGGCTCGGTCACTGTCCAGTCCATGGTGGCGGGGTCGAAGACCGCTGCGTCGGTGGCCGCGTTGATGGCGAAGGGGCTTCCGCCGCTGTCCGCATCATTGGCGCCGCCGATTCCGCCGCCACCGGTCACGAGGATGCGTCCATCGGGCATCGAGGTCGCAGCCAGCTCGCCGCGACCTCCGATTGGAAGGTCGGCTGCAGGGGTGATGGAGTTGGTCTCAGCGTCGTAGATCTCGGAGCTGGCGGACATCATCGGGATGCCCGAGGCTGACGTGAGCCCACCGGTGATCAGGATGTCGCCGTCTGGCAGGGCCGCGACGGCGTGCGTAACCCGTCCTGAAGCCATGTCGGGGCCCGCGCTCCAGGTCTGTGTTGCCGGATCGAATACCTCGGTGGTGGCGAGGGCGCTGGCGAGGGTCGCGGTGGGGTCGGTCTCAATAGCAAGCACGCTTGCGCCGCCGGTGATGATTGCTCCGCCGTCGGGGAGAGCTGCCATCTTGCCGCGGGCTCTCGGACTCTCCATCGAGCCCACGACTGTCGAGGTTCCGGCCCCGGCGTCTACGAGTTCGGTCGTCGCAAGGACGTCGCCCGTGATTCCGAGCCCACCCGTGACGAGGATCTGATCATCGGCGAGAACGGTGGTTGTTGGCATCCGCCTCGGCTCGGCCAGCTGGCCGACCTCGGTGAGCTCTGAGCTGTCGGGGGACCATCGGTAGATGGCCCCCGGCTCACCTGTCTCCGACGGGGATCCCAAGACGATGAAGGAGCCGTCGCTGAGCTGCTCCGCCGCCTCAACGGGCGTCGCGAGCGTGAGTTGCTGCCAGCTCGCACTGTCGACGGCCTCCCCTGCCTCTTCTTCTTCCTCCTCCTGCTCGACGTCCTCCTGCTCCTCTTCCTGCTCGGGGGCTGGGTCGTCGGGCTCTTCGGCTGCAGTCGTCGTTGTTGGTTCGGTCGGCTCGTCCGACGCCTCGGACGTGGTCGTTGTCTCGGTGGCCTCGGCGCCAGTTTCATCGGTGCTGTCGTCTGCGTCGCCACAAGCGCTCAAGATGAGGAGCGAGGCAACGACCGCAGCAGCTGCAGAACGTGCTTTTCGTGGGGTGATGGATGCTGGCATGTTGGGGGTCTCCTGGTCGGTTGATGACGTGAATCGTGTGGCATCGACCTGGAGGGCATGTCAGTGTTTGCTGCGGATCTCCTGGGGCTGGTGGTCAGGCGTTGCGGGAATCCTCAGGAAACCGCCAGGAACCGTTCACCCTGCCTTGAGGATGTTCGAGCATCCTGGAGGTATGCCTCGGATACTGGTCGTCGACGATGAGGAGAACATCTCGTTCCTCGTCGCCTCTGCGCTTCGGTTGGCCGACATGGAGGTCGAGGTCGCCGCTGCGGGTCGCAGCGCGATCGAACTCGTCCAGGCCTTCGGGCCTGATGTGGTTGTGCTCGACGTGATGCTCCCGGACATGGACGGGTTCGAGGTCCTGCGCGAACTTCGGGCGCGTGGGCACAACGCTCCGATTCTGTTTCTCACCGCCCGGAACGAAACAGCTGATCGAGTCCGAGGACTCACCGCCGGCGGCGACGACTACGTGACGAAGCCGTTTGCCCTCGAGGAGCTCGTGGCGAGGGTCCAAGTCATCCTTCGCAGGTCGGGCGCTTCGGCGCCGTCCGGTCGTCTCGAGGTGGCGGATCTGCTGCTGGACGACGACGCCCATCTCGTGGCCCGCCGCGGCGCCCCGGTGCAGCTCACACCCACGGAGTACAAGCTTTGCCGTCTCTTGATGGCCAACGCAGGTCGTGTCGTGTCCCGCGGACAGATCCTCGACCACGTCTGGAACTACGACTTCGACGGCGAGTCAGCGATCGTCGAGACCTTCATCAGCTCACTCCGCAAGAAGATCGATGCGGTTGAGCCAAAGCTGATCGAGACGGTCAGGGGCGTGGGGTACACGATTCGACCTCCGGCATGAGGAAGGGTCGAGCGTGACCCTTCGCGCGCGGATCGTTCTCGCGGTCGTCGTTGCCGGTCTGACGGCGGCGGTCGGGTTCGGCTTCGTCGCCAACCGTCAGCAAGCGCTCCTCGTCGAGCAGCTCGATGTAGAGCTGCGTGCGGTGGAAGGAAACGTCCCCCGGCTCCCGGACTTTATCGGCGACGTCGGTCCACCAGGAGCCGTCGGAGGGTCAGGGCCGCCGACGGGTGAGCTGTACTTCGCCATCGCAACAGAGGATGAGACGACCATCGTTGCCCGTCCGATCTCGGAGCCGGATCTCGAACCTGATCTCGACGGCGTTGATCTCGCCGCGCTGGCGGGGACCGGGCCGCTCCACCTGGATCGAGCCGACGCCCCGGGTGAGGTTCGCGCCGTCGTCGTCTCGACCTCCGACAACATGTGGGCGGTCGCCGCCCTGTCCACCGACGGGGTCGACAAGGCCCGACGCAGTCTGCTCGTGACCTCGATCGTTGCCGTTGCCGCTGTGATGGCTGTTCTGGGACTGATCTGGTGGTGGGTCGATCGCCTCGGTATCCGACCGGTTCTTGCAGTGACCACGGCTGCTGAGGAGGTCGCCGCCGGGTCGAGCGATCGCCGGGTTGAGCGTCGCCCCGTCGGCACCGAGGCCGGCCGCCTCGCGGACGCCTTCAACGCGATGCTCGATGCCCGCCAGGAGGTCGAGCAGCGTCAGCGCCGTTTCGTTGCGGACGCATCCCACGAGCTGCGCACACCACTCACGACGCTTCGAGGGTATGCAGCCCTGTACGGCCGAGGTGGGCTCGTCGACCCCGCTGAGGTCGACGACGCGATGCGCCGCATCCACGCAGAGGCTGGCCGCATGGCGGCGATTGTCGACGATCTGTTGATGCTGGCGTCGCTCGATGACGAGCGGCCGCTCTCATTCGCAGCCGTCGATCTGACGCAGCTCCTTGTCGACATCGCCAGTGACAGTGCGGCGATTCAGCCGGATCGACCGATTGACTTCGATGGCGTCGCTGATGGTCTCGTCGTTCGCGCGGACATCGACCTCCTCACACAGGCCATCGCCATCCTCACGACCAACGCGCTTCGACACACTCCGCCCGAGGCCGGCCTCACCCTGCGCGCGACCGCGTTGGATGGTCACGCCCACGTGGAAGTCGCTGATCACGGGCCAGGCATCCCCAGAGACGAGCTCGCCAGACTCTTCGACCGCTTCTATCGAGTCGACGCAGGCCGTACCCGCGGTCACGGGGGAACGGGTCTGGGCCTCTCGATCGCTCGGTCGATCGTCGAAGCGCATGGTGGCTCGATTGCCGCATCGTCGGAACTCGACGCCGGTCTCACCGTCCGAATGACCTGGCCGTTGTGGCCGTCCAGTTGACCTTCAGGAAACCGCCAGCGAATCCTCATCGCCTCCAGATGTTCGCCGCTCAGGCTGCGGGGATGAACAGCCCGGCTATTGCTCTCGACGGACTCACCAAGGCATTCGGCGACCACACTGTCGTGGATACGTTGACGTTCGAACTCCCCACCGGTGGTGTCACGGGATTCCTCGGCCCGAACGGTTCGGGGAAGAGCACGACGATTCGAATGCTCTTGGGTCTCATCCGCCCGACTGCCGGAAGTGCGACCGTGCTGGGCTATCCCGTATCTGACCCGGCGTCCTACATCGACCAGGTCGGGGCACTCATCGACTCGCCTGCGCTTTATCCCAATCTCTCTGGCCTCGACAACCTTCGCGTCTATGCCGAACTCGCCGGAGTAGCCGGTGGTCGTATCCCCGAGGTCCTCGACATCGTCAGGCTGACAGGTCGAGAAACCGACAAAGCGTCGAGCTACTCCCTCGGCATGAAGCAGCGGCTCGCCATCGCCATTGCGCTGCTTCGAGACCCTCCGATTCTGGTACTCGACGAGCCGACCAACGGCCTCGACCCCGCAGGAATCGTCGAGATTCGCAATCTCATCAAGGACCTCGGCGCATCAGGGCGCACCGTTCTCGTCTCCAGCCACGTGCTCGCTGAAATGCAGGCTGCGTGCGACCGCTTCGTGGTGATCAGGGACGGCCAACTGCTCTTCACCGGTACAGCTGACGAGTTGCTGGACGCCGGTCCGAGCCGAGTGGTGGTGCGTCCAGAACAGGCACGCGACCTGCACAAGCTGGGTCAGACGATCCAGGCGCAAGGGTACGAGGTCGAGACGGTCGACCGAGATCTCATCGTGAACGCCCCGCCCAATGTCTCGGCCCGCCTGAACGAACTGGCTTTCTCGGTCGGGATCACCCTGAGCGAGCTCATCACCCGACAAGACGACCTCGAGGACATCTTCCTTCATCTCACCCAGGAGGCCCCAAAGTGACCAGCATCAAGCGGGCGATTCGCTCCGAGTTCATCCGTCTCCGTCGAAACTGGACGCTGCCGGCCGCCGCAGTTGGCCTCACGGTGCTCGCCACGTTCTTTGTCTTTGCCGGCGACGGCCCGACCCGCGGGCAAGAAGAAGCAACCGTGGTGGATGTCGACACGCTCGCGCAATCCGATGGCATCGTCGCAGGCCTGGACGTGGCCGCATCTCTCATCGGCTTGTTTGCACTCGTGTTGTGGGCGCTGTCGGTCTCGAGAGATCTCCAGACTGGATCCATTCGAGTGCTCCTCGTCACCCAGGCCCGTCGGAGGGTGTACCTCGGCGGGAAGCTCACCGCCCTCACCGCGACGACCATCGCCATGGGCTTCGGGTGCGTACTTGCATCGGTGCTCATGGCTCACGGCGGTGCCGCCTCCAATGACATCTCGACCGATGCCTGGGTGTGGTCCGAGGTCTGGAGCACGCTCGGGAACGTCACCATTGCCTCTCTGGTCTGGGGCGCACTCGGCGCGGCGCTCGCGATGGCGGCGAGGTCTGCGTCTGCTGCCATCGCCGGCGGTATCGGCTACATGCTCCTCGGCGAGAACCTGATCGGGTCGCTCTGGTCCTCCGCCGGTGAGTGGCTTCCAAGCGGCACGCTCGACAACCTGCTCGAGGGCGGCACCGAGGCCGTGAGCTACAGCCGATCCGTGTCCATGGCGCTCGTCTACCTGGTCGCAGGGGTTGCAGCCAGCCTGATCGTCATCAGCCGTCGGGACGTGACCGATTGATCACCTCGGGCGCGGCGTGTGTCGCCTCCCCGTCTCTCAGAAACTCACAGACCACCAGCAAACAACGGGAAACAAAGGGGAGGCCTGGCGGTCGCCTCTTTGACGTTCCTGGGATTTCGGCCGGCAGTAGGGCCTGTCAGGCACGGCCCAGAATGCTCATAACCCGAAGGTCGCAGGTTCAAATCCTGCCCCCGCCACCAACCAGGGCCCGGTCCTTCAGGACCGGGCCGCTGTCGTTTTCGCATGGCGGTCGATGCGTTCCGTCGGCGTCGTTCGGGAGGACAAGTGCCTCTAGCGGAGACAGCTAGAGTAAGGCATCCTTAACAACGACGTTGGAGGGAGAGCTTGATGGGTGACACGAAGGTGCTCGAAGCGCAGGATGCGGGCGAGCGGGATGGGAACGCGGAAGAGGCGAACGAACCCGGCTTGTGGACGGTGATCGCGCCGGTCAACCGGGAGATCTACACCGGGATGTTCGTGTCGCTGCTGAGCCTGGTGGCGTGGCTGGCGTCGATCATGCTGCTGCTCCCGATCAGCCGGGAGCTCACGTCCGACGATCCTGACTCCGGCCGCATCTGGACCTTGCTCGTGGTCGGTGTGGTGCTGGTCGTCGTCTCCTTCTTCTGCCGGGTGTTCTCGTTCCGCATCTCGCACCTCGGTGCGTTCCGGCTGGAGCAGATCCTTCGCACCGAACTCACCGACCGGCTGGCGAAGGTGCCGCTCGGCTATGTCGTCAACGCGGGTTCCGGTGCGCTCAAGAAGATCGTGCTCGACGACGTTCGCGCACTTCATGCCTTCGTCGCTGACAGCACCCCGCTGTTCGCCAAGACGTTCGCCGCACCGATTCTCGGCACCATCTTGATGTTCGTCGTCGACTGGCGGCTTGCGCTGATCGCATTGGCGGTCTTCCCGCTCGGCATGCTCGGCATGTCGCTCGCGTTTCGCGACTACGACGTCGCGCGCAAGCGAGTCGACGCCGCCAACGAACGCATCAACGGGGTCATCAACGAATACGTCCAAGGCATGCACGTCGTGCGGACCTTCGACGACGGGAGCGGCTCGTTCCACCGCTACCGCACCGCGCTCAACGAAGCCACCACGACGCTCAAGGAATGGACCGAGAAGAGCCAGACCGGCGCCTACATCGCCCGCACCCTCTTCGCAGCGCTCCCCACGGTGCTGATCCTGCTTGCCGCCGGTATCCCGCTCGTCCGCAACGACACGATCGAGCTCGTCGATCTCATCATGATGCTGATGCTCGCCCCGACCGTCACCGAATCGATCATCCCGATCGTGTGGCTCAACCAGCTGATCGTCGCAGCGAGCGCCGCGGTGAAGCGCATCGGCCAGCTCCGGGCGGTCGAGTTGCTGCCCGAGGCCGCCGACGGCAAGCAACCGACCGATGCCTCGGTCGAGCTCCGCAACGTGACCTTCCGCTACGAGGGCCGTCAGGACAACGCCCTCACCGACGTCTCGATCGTCGTGCCGGAAGGCACGGTGACCGCGCTCGTCGGGCCGTCGGGTGCTGGCAAGAGCACGGTCGCCCAGCTCATCCCGCGGTTCTGGGATGTCGACGCCGGGACGATCCTCGTCGGCGGCGTCGACATCCGCGAGATGAGCACCGACGACCTGATGAAAACCGTGTCGTTCGTCTTCCAGTCACCGTTCCTGCTCGGCGACACGATCCGCAACAACATCCGGCTCGGCAAGACCGACGCCACCGACGACGAGATCATGGCCGCAGCCAAAGCCGCACAGGCCCACGACTTCATCGTCGACGAGCTGCCCGACGGCTACGACACGATGCTCGGCGAGCGCGGCTCGACCCTGTCGGGCGGGCAGCGGCAACGAATCACGATCGCCCGGGCGATCCTGCAGGACAGCCCGATCATCGTGCTCGACGAAGCCACCGCCTTCGCCGACCCCGACAACGAGGCCAAGATCCACGCAGCTCTGGCCGAACTCGCACGAGGCAAGACCCTGATCGTCGTCGCCCACCGTCTGTCGACCATCACCGACGCCCATCAGATCGTCGTGCTCGACAAGGGTCAGGTCGCCGAATCGGGTACCCACGAACAGCTCGCGGCCGGAACCGGACGCTACGCATCGCTGTGGGCCCGCTTCACCGAAGCGCAGGAATGGGGGCTGCGACGGTCAGCCCCGCCGTCGCCCCCACCCTCGTCTGCGTCGGCGGAGCCGGCCACGACCGCATCGACCGAAGGAGAGCCGGCATGATCACCACCTTCCAGAACATGATCGCCGCCTGCGGCTCCAAGGCGAATCTCATGCGACGGGCGCTGCTGTTCTCCTTCCTGGCATCGATTGCTCAGGGACTCGCCTACGCCCTGCTCTTCCCGCTGCTGTCCGCACTCATCGACGACTCCGACGACGTGTGGTGGTACCTCGGCGGTCTCGCCGCGCTCATCGTGCTCGACGCGATCTTCCGCTTCGTCGGCAACCACACCGAATGGCGGATCTACATCGAGGTCAGCGACGAGACCCGCTCCACGCTCGGTGAGCAGCTCCGACGGATGCCGCTCGAGCAACTCTCCCGGCGCCGCACCGGCGACCTCAACAGTGTGCTCACCGGCAACGTCAACGATGTCGTCACCATCGCTGGCGGGCTCTTCGGGGTCGTGATCAACACGATCGTCGCTCCCACCGTGACGATCTTCGCCACCTTCTTCATCGACTGGCGGCTCGCCGTTGCGATGTTGATCGTGTTCCCGGCCGCCATTCCGCTCTACCGAACCCTGCGGGCCCAGGGGGCCAAAGAGAACCGGATCTCGGCCGCCGCGCACGCCGACACGGCCTCCCACCTCGTCGAGTACACCCAGGGTCTCGCCGTGCTCCGTGCGACTCGGCAGGTCGGTCCCGAGTCCGAGCGGCTCCAGGCCTCGCTCGCACATCTGCGCGAAGCGCAGACCAAGGGCGCCAAACTCGGCACCACCCCCAGCCTGCTGATGGCGGCTGTCGTGCAGCTCGGCATTCTCGCGATCACTGCGCTCGCCGCCCGCTTCGTGCTCGACGACTCGCTCAGCGTCGCCGCCGTGCTCGCCATCTTGGTGATCACGATTCGGTTCAGCGAACCCCTCGCCCTGTTCGCCAACCTTTCGATGATGTTCGATTTCATGGAAGCGGCGATCGACCGCATCGGCGAGCTTCTCGCTGTCGCACCGTTGCCGATCGTCGTCGGTGGCGCATCGTCGGAGGGCGCCCACGTGGAGTTCCGCAACGTGACGTTCGCCTACGACCAAACCGACACGCCGGTGCTGCACCAGCTCTCGCTCGAGGTCCCCGAACGCAGCCTCACCGCCCTGGTGGGGAGCTCGGGAAGCGGCAAGACCACCGTCACCCGGCTCCTCACCCGCTTCGCCGATCCGCAAGAAGGCGCCGTCATCGTCGGAGGCGTCGACATCACGACGATGGAGCACGACGAGCTGATGCGGCACTTCTCGGTCGTGTTCCAAGATGTGTATCTGTTCGACGACTCCGTCCGGGAGAACATCCGGCTCGCAAAGCCCGATGCCACCGACGCGGAGATCGAAGCAGCCGCTCGGGCTGCGAACTGCCACGACTTCATCTCGGCGCTCCCGAATGGCTACGACACCGGTGTCGGTGAGATCGGCGGCGCCCTGTCGGGCGGCGAACGACAGCGGATCTCCATCGCTCGGGCGATCCTGAAGGACGCGCCGATCGTCATCCTCGACGAGCCGACCTCGGCACTCGATACCGAAAGCGAAGTCGTCGTCCAGCAGGCGATCGACACGCTGGTCGAAGACAAGACGGTGATCGTCATCGCCCACCGCCTCTCGACGGTCGTCGCCGCGGACACCATCGTCGTGCTCGAAGACGGGCGCATCGCCGAACAGGGCGATCACGAACAGCTGCTCGGACTCGACGGCCGCTACGCCGAGATGTGGCACGCCCAGCGGGCCGACCGGCACTGGCGCATCACCGCCGGCTGACAGGCCGCAGCGCGCTCAGCGCGGCGAAACCGGCTCGAACGTCACGGTGATGGAGTCCGTGACACCATCACCGAATCCGAGGGTCAACGTGATCGGCTCGGTTCCGTTACCGGGCCAGGTGATGAGTCTGATGCTCACCGGGCACTCACCGCCCGGGCTGATGGTGTTGGCGCAGAAATCGGGGTCGACCGTTGCCCGAAGCTCTCCACCCAATGCTCCGATGTCGGTCACGCGCACGGTGCCCGGCCGGTCGACGGACAGCTCACCGGTGTTTCTGATCTGCACCGTCTCCACGATGTTGTTGTCGGGGAAATTGACACTTGGGGTGACGAAGCCAGCCGCTCGGATCGGATCCCACGAGTACTCGAGCACGAGCGAACGAGAGACATCGTTCACCGTCGCCGTGAGATTCGCTCGGCCGGTACCGAACTCGACTTCTTCGGTATTGATTCCAAACGAGAATGAGCAGGTGTCTCCCGGCTGGAGCTGCGCTTCAACGCATTCACCGGGCGAGACGATCACGAGTTGCGAGTCGACGGTGAGTTCGATGTCAGCGATCGTGGTTTCGCCATCGTTGGTGACAAACCCGGTTTGGGTCGTCGTCGTACGGGTCAGCTCGGTGGCGGTCGCCGTCAGGGTGAAGTCGAAGCCGGTCGGCGCCTCTTCGATGGTTCCTGCAACGGTGAGGGGTTGCGACTCGCCGTCCGCCACGACATTGGAGCGCTCACCGAACGGCCCGACCTCGGTGGCCCGGATCCCGACTCGAAAGACACACGTGGCTCCCGGCGCCACCGACTCGCAGTCGGCCTCGATCGTCGCGTAGAACGGCGCCCCAAGCGCAAGGGTCGGAGTGATCTCGACCGCGCCGGTGTTGGTGATGGTGACCGGCGCTGACTGCCCACTGGACCCGACGGTGGAACTCGCAAAGGTGACGTCGTTGTCGCTGAGCGTGAATGACATCGCAGGACCCACCACCGGCTCGCCAGGACCGAGATCGGTGGGCTCGACCGGTTCGTCCGCTTCCTCGTTGCCTTCGTCGTTCCGGTCTGGCCGCGACGTGCGGACGATGAGGGTCCCGAACCATCGGGTGTCGTTGTCAGCTGCGACGTAGGTGAGGGCATGATCGCCAGCCGGGCGACGTTCGCCAGCGCTGATCGTCACGTCGCCGTCGGGCTCGATGTCCACGTCGAGCTGGGTATGAGATGCCACGCTGACGAGCTGTGCGCCAGGTGGGAGCTGATCGTTGGCGAGAACGTTCAACTCGACGGTGCTTCCCGCGTCGATGTCGATCCCGTCGGCCCGAGTGAACGAGGCCGACTCGACACCGCAAGCGGCACCGATCAGCGCTGTGGTGAGCGCAAGACCAAGCGTTCTCAGGTTCATTGCTCGACCTCCACGGCCTCGTCGGATTCCTCGTCTGTCGTCGTCGACGTCACGGTCACCAGCTCGAACGGTCCCGTCGCCTTGATCGAGTCGTTGCCCAGCGTGAACGTCGCCCAGCCTTCGCCTCCGGCGAGCACACCAATGGTCAGCAGCTGCTCGACGTCGAGCCTGACCCGGCGCGGGTCGCGCCGAAACTCGATCGGCACGACCCATCGGCCGTTGACCTTCGCGCTCGCCCCGAACGTCACCATCTTCCGGAAGCTGGCGTCCGTCAGCGTGAGCTCGCTGGGCTCGACTTCTTCCTCACCGAGTCGAAAGGTGAGCCTCACCCGGGTCCAGTCGGCGAGCACTGCCGATGTCACCGTTGAATCGGCCTGCGGCGGAACAACCGGGTCGTTTCCTGGGTCGACCGTGGGATGGCCAGAGGGGGGCCACGGCCAGCGGCCCTTCCACAATCGCCGTGGGTCGGCTCCGTTGGCGACGCCGGCGACAGCCCCGAGCAACGCAGCAAGGCCGCTGACGAGCAGACCGCCGTTCGGTCGGTCTAGCGGATCGCCGAGAATCCGAATGCGGAGATCGAGTGCGCACACGTCGCCGGTGATCGCGTCGGTGACCGTCGCGCGGTAGAGCCCCTCACCTGCAGCGATTTGCAGATCGACGTTGGTACGGGGCGCGATGAACCGAAGGCCGGCCTGCGGGTCACGACGAAACGTGACCGCTGTCGGTTCGAGGCGGCTCCCATCTCCCTCGGGGAGCAGGTCACCCGTCCACACCGTGATCGCATCACCCGGCGTCAGGATCGGGATCGGTTGGGTGTGCACGAGCTCAACCACGATCGAACCAGCCGCAATGCCTGACTCTGCTTCGATCAGGTAGCGCTTGGTTTCCTCGGTGAGGTCGATCGACAGGACCGCGTCACCGTTTTCGCCGTTCCATGTCTGGGCTCCCCCGCCGTCGGCTTCCCGAAGGGTCAGCTCCGTGTTGGCGCACGAGATGACCTGCGCGTGCGCCGTGTCACCAACGATGACGAATGCTGCGATGATCGCCGTCGTTGCGGCGGCCGCCTTGGTCAGCTTGGAGAGGTGGGCGGCCGCCCGGGTGAGCACGAAGACGAGGCGAGCGACGATGATCGACACCCCGGCCCCGACTGCGCCCAACGTGACGCGCCATCCGAATGGCACATCGAGGAGAAGGACCGGGACGAGAAGCAGGGAGACCGTGGCAAGCCAGCGCGCCACGTTCGACCACGGGTACAGCACGAGGATGACGGCGACGACCATGCCGATCACCCCCATCAATCCGATCCCACTCAGTTCGGTGCCAAGGTCCAGGTCGCCGCTGTTCGACAGCGAAATCGTCAACCCGACCGTGCCGGTCAGTCCGCCGAGGAGTGCGATCAACACCCGGCTCGATTGATAGCGAGCCAAGATCTTCGGGTCGGTGATCTGGTTGATTGGGTGGTTGCCGGTCGAGAACGCCCAGGTTCTGAGTGTCGACCGACGGTTGCTGTGAGCCGTCATGTCCTTTTCCTCCACGGTGATGAAGAGCAGGTCAACGGGCCGGTTGATACAAGAATTGTCGAGCCACCGAGCCGGTCGCTCCGCTCCTGCCGGGCGGCAACCTGGGCGGGCCGACACTCTGGGAGACACGACCCGCACTCGTCGAGGTGCCGGTCCTCGCGATCGTTGGTGCAGCGATCGGTGCTCGTGCTGCGTCGCGTGAGCGACCGGGTTTCCCTGGGGGCCTTGTCGAAACGAGCTGACCCTCGCTGCTGATCATGATCTAGGTGTCGCGGCTGAAGAGCGCACTCATGGCTCCCAGTGCTTTCGACCACACGATGCCCAGCGCCGCCACAACCGCCGGTATGCCCAACGTCGGGACACCGATGTACGCGATGGCGATGCCGGCACCCCATTGATGACCCCACAGCGCGGCTGACGGAATCGGCAGCAGGATCGGCCACCACCAGGAGACCGCTCCCTGAGACGCACGAAACGTCAGGAACAATCCCAATACCGCCAGCGCGAACCACAGGATCATCTGGATCCGCCGTCGCATGCCGCTCATCAAACGGGTGCGAACCGCGACGGCTGCCCAGATCAACCACCGTCTCGGCTTGCTGACACCCAGGGTTCCCAGCATGAATCGGAAGCAGCGATCGACGTCTTGTTCCGTCAAACCGCTCAGCTGTTTCATCTGGGCGGGATCACCGATGAACCGGTCGTGAATCAGCGCCGCTGGCGTGTGGACGCCGTAGGTGTTGATCCACCAGCGAAACGGGGCGGGAACCGACGCCAGGTCGGTCGGTCCCAGCACGGCGGGCGACACCGAACGCAGTGCTTCTTCGACGTCGCTGTTCTTCGGTGTGACGCCGAGCTCGCCGGTGTACCAAAGCGTCGACTGCAAGACGAACTGGGTTTCGCTGATCTGGGAAAGGGTGATGCGGTCCGGGTCGGGGCCGATCAGGAAGCCGGGCCAACGGGTTGACGGCTTCAGGCCTGGGGGTGGTTGCACACTCATGCCACACTCATCGCTTGTTCCGTCGCCGATCCGTCGCGGTCGATCGCTTGGCGGGCGTGTTGTTGGCGAAACGCCGCCCGGGCTCGAGCGATCGCGGACTCGACCGCCCCGTAGGTCACGCCATCGTGACAAGCGATTTCCGCAATCGGCTCCCCCAGGAGATAGTGCCGGACCAGGATCGACCGATACCTCGGACTGATCGAGTCGAGCGTGACGACGACATCGCTCAGACTCTCGGTCTCGATCACCACGGCCGGTCGGGCCGCCTCTTCCGCGAAGATCCTCTGGGCCAGGCGATCTTGACGGTCGATCGTGCGCCAATGGTCGACGACCTTGTTTCTCGCCACGCGCACCATCCAGCCGGTGCTGAGCTGCTTACCTGCCCGGTGGGCGGTGAGCGCCGCGAGCTGAACTTCCGCGTGGATCTCCTCGGCCTTCTCGGCGCCGACTCGGCGTCGGCAAAACGCCAACACGGCTTCGCTGCTTGCTTCGATCAGTTGTTCCAAGTCGCCCACACCGCCAGGTGCCGCGGGGGACTCGAGTGCCGCACGTTTCCTCATGGCATCCTCCTGCGTTGCTACGAGAAGACGAGGCGGAAGGGCGGTTGATACAAGAAACGCAGGTCAGCGCGTTCTCCAAGGTTCGTTTCAGGTTCGATCAGCAGGGTTCAGGTCATGAAGAACACACCCCGAACCCCCAAACGGGCCACCACCTTGGGGTTGGTTGCCCTTCTCTCCGTCGGCGCGGTTGCCTGTAGCAACGTGTCCGCCGACCCGCGCACCGACGCCAGCGGCGGGGCGAGTCCCGCCGCAGTCATCGACGACGGCGCCATGACCGACGGGCACGACCACCAAGGCCATGACCACGGGGACCACGACTCGGATACCGCCGCAATCGATACGGATCACGGCGATCACGACCACTCGTCGATGTCGACGAGTAGCAGCGGCTCCCACAATCACGCGGCTGACGATCAGTCGCACGCAGCGGTCATGAGCCTGGTCGACCCGGCGAATGCCACCCACGTGGCGGCCACCGACGGCAACTGGAGTGATCGGGCAACCTGGGGTGGCAACATCCCGGGCACCGGCGCCTACGTCACCATCCCGACCGGCGTGATCGTCACCGTCGACACGAAGCTCGATCCGGAGATCGAGCGCATCGGTGTCGAGGGAACGCTTCGCTTCGCGACGAATGTCGACACCGAACTGAAGGTCGACACGCTGGTCACCATGCCGAGTGGCACGCTCGAGATCGGAACGCCGGAACAGCCGATTGCCGACGACGTCGTCGCCTCGATCGAATTCGCCGACGATGGCCCCATCGACCGGGCGCAGGATCCGAGTCTGATTTCGCGTGGCGCGCTGCTGCACGGCAAGACCGTTGTGCAAGGTGGCGAGGTCACCCATCGCACGACGGTCACGACCTATCCCCGTGCCGGTGACACGAGCATCCAAGTGAACGGCCCACTCGTTGGCTGGGATGCCGGGGATGAGATCGTCATCACCGGCACCAACGGTGCGACCAGCGACGAACGGCGGGTCATCACCGCCGTCGATGGCTCGACGGTGCGTTTCGCCGAACCGCTCCAGCGCGACCACGTCCCGCCGGCCAACGACCTCGACCTGTACGTCGCCAACCTGACCCGCAACGTGCAGTTCTCGTCGGAGAACCCTCAGATCGACCGTCGCGGACACCTGATGGTGATGCACACCCTCGACGCTCAGATTCGCGGCGCTCAGTTCACCGACATGGGCCGCACCGACAAGAGCCGTGAGCTCACCGACGTCGAGTTCGACGAAATCGAGCCCGGCGCGGTTGGTTGGAACGGACAGTTCGAGCTGCTCGGTGGCGACAACGTCCGGGGCCGCTACACGGTGCACTTCCACCGTGGTGGCGCCGACCCCCGCAGCACCCCCGGTGTCGTGGCTGACTCGGTCGTCATCGGCGACCCGGGATGGGCCTTCACCAACCACTCGAGCCACGTCGACTTCCTGCGCAACGTTGCCTACGACAACGCCGGCGCCGGCTTCTTCACGGAAGCAGGTGACGAGACCGGTCGCTGGATCGACAACATCGCCATCCGCACCGTCATGCCGAACTTCACCTTCGGCGACGAAGGAGCGATCGACCCCGACCTGCGGGCGAACCGGCAGGACTTCGGGATCGACGGCGACGGCTTCTGGCTCCAGGGCAACCGGATGGATCTGATCGGAAACGTCTCGGCCGGGTCGACCGCCCACGGCATCATCTGGTGGTCGGAGTCGTTGGCCGAAGCCGACCTCGGACGAGTCGCCATGGTCGATGTCGCGACCCTTCCCGACCCGTCGCTGGTGCCCGACCGTGACCAGATCGAGGTCTGGTGGGCCCCGCTGGGTGAGGTCCGTGACAACGTGGCCTACGGCTCGACCGTTGGCTTCCGAGCCCGCTACATCCACGGCGCCAGCTATCTGAACGACCCGAACGTCCCACCGATGGCCTACATCGAGAGCCTGACCCCGACGATCGACGGCATGGTCACGTGGGATGTTCGAGACGGCGTGCTCATGAACTACAACGAGCGCCTCAACCTCAAGAACATCCGAGCGATCGGCAACGCCGTCCCGTTCAAACACAACTTCGGTCACACCGCAGCGATCGGTGTCGGACTCGACCTCAACAACGACGCCACCTTCGGGCCCGGATCGATCGAGAACGTCGACCTCCGCAATTTCGAAGTCGGTTTCCTGGCTCCCCGCCACGGGCTGTGGACGGTTCGCAACGTCACAACGGCGGCCACCACCGACGTGCTGATCCACAATCCGCTCCACACCGAACGCTCGCTGGAGATGGAGAGCTTCACGTTCGCCCCGTTGAACGGGACCGATCTCGCCGGCCGAGAGGGCAGCCGCCGCAACGTGGTGTTGGCCTATGACGCCAACGGCGACGGCGACGGTGTCGACCCCACGACGGCGGAGGACGGCCCGACCGGTGAGCCTCAGAAGGCTGACCGAGTCACGTGGGATGGCCTGGGTCTGTATTCGCCGGCGAGTATCGACCTGCCCGCCGACGCCCGGACCGATGCTCGAGTCACCAACGGACTCGTTGGAACGCCTGCGCCGGTGCCGACCATGACCCACGTTCCCGGCGAAGGGGCCATGGACGAAGGCGATGAAGGCGGCGATGACGAGGACCGCGACGACGAGGACGGCGAGGACGACGACCGCAACGAAGACGGCCAGAGCGGCGACGCCGACGACGAGCGCGACGACGCCGACGATGAGCGCAGCGACGAGGACGACGATGACCGTGATGACGAGGATGGCGACGACCGCGACCAAGAGGGCGATCTGCGAGAGTTCGACTCGGTCGAACAGTTGATCGAGCAGACGCTCGCTGACCTTCGTGGAGTGCTTGCCTCGGCCGATCAGGAGACCATCGACGAGCTCGTCGAATGGTGCGGAAGCGACGAGTTCGAAGCCGACGATCCGTTCGGGTTGATCTGCATCGCGCAGTCCACCGACGGCGAGACCAGCCCCATCGCTGAAGCGGCCGAGGATGACGCGTTCGACACGATTGACCGCATCATCGAGTCGGCCCTCGAACGGCTCGAAGAGGACGAAACCGCCCTCGACGACCTGCTCGAACGGTGCGAGTCAACCGACGCCGACGACCGGGACGGCGATGCCATCTGGTCGATGATCTGCACGATCTTCACCGCCGAAGGCGATGATGATGACCGCGACGATCGTGACGAGGACGATGACGAGTAGCCCGAACCAGCGACGACGATCACCGGAGCGCCCGTGCGGGTGCTGATCATCGAGGACGAGACCCGTCTGGCGGCTTTGGTCGCCGACGGGCTCGCCCGCGCCGGGATTCGTTCCGAAGCGGTGCACGACGGCATCACCGGTCTGGAGCGAGGGTCGACTGAGACATGGGATGCGATTCTGCTCGACATCCTCCTCCCGGGTATGAACGGCTTCTCGGTGTGCCGAGAACTGCGTGCCGCCGGCGTTGCGACACCGATCCTCATGCTCACCGCCAAAGACGGTGACCTCGACGAGACCGAAGCGCTCGACATCGGCGCCGATGACTACCTCCGCAAGCCGTTCAGCTTCGACGTGCTGGCAGCTCGGCTCCGAGCCCTCGTACGCCGCACCGGGCGTTCGACCGAACAGGTCTTGCAGGTAAGCGGTTTGGAGATCGACACCGCCCGCCGATTGGTCAGCCGAGCCGGTACCGCCATCGAGTTGAGTACGACAGAGTTCGATCTGTTGCTTGCGCTCGCCAGCCGCGAAGGTCAGGTCGTGAGCCGTCAAACCCTGTACGACGAGGTCTGGGGCTACGAGCAGGATCACCGGTCCAACGTCATCGAGGTCTTCATCCGATACCTGCGCACAAAGGTCGACGCCCCGTTCGGCCTGAAGTCGATCCAGACGGTCCGCGGCGCCGGCTATCGGCTTGCGGCAAAGCCGGAGTCGGTGAGCTGAACGATGCGGTGGGGTTCGATCCGGTTCCGAGTGACAGCGATCGCGATCGTCACCTCGGGCGTGATCGTGGTCGGATTCGGCTGGCTGTTCATCCGGATCGTGACCGACCGTCTCGTCGAGGCGGGGCAGGACAGCCTCGAGGCGGTGACGGCCGATGTCGAAGGTCTGTCGCTCGTGGACCTCGGCGAGGACGACGTCGAGTTTCGCCTCGATGGGGAGGAGTACCTGATGGTGCTCGAGATCGACGATGACGGCGATGTCTTCGTGAACCTCCAGCCCTTCGACGACCCAGAGGGCGATTCCGTCGGCGGCTTCACGATCGATTCCGGAACCGGCGAGCTGCGCGGCATCGTGGTCGAGAGCGATGAGCTCGAGGAGGACGAGCTGCGAGAGGTCGCCGACGCAGGCGCGGAGCAGATTCGAGGACTGGTCAGTGAGGATGGCGGTGAACGTTTCGAGCTGATTCAGGCTGCCGATGACGCGATCGCCGACGTGTCCGATGCGGCGGACGCCGCCCGCAGCGCCGCGCTGATCGTCGGTCCGCTCCTCGTGTTCGCATCGGGCTTGGTGACGTGGTTCGTGGTCGGACGGGCGTTGGCTCCCACTCGGCGAATCGCAGCCGAGGCCGCAGCGATCGACACCTCGACCCTCGATCGGCGCATGACCCGCAGTGGTGGCGACGACGAGGTCGACACGATCGCCCAGGTGATCAACGCCATGCTCGACCGCCTCGAAGGGGGCCTGAAACGCGAGCAGCAATTCGTTGCCGACGCGTCGCACGAGCTGAAAACGCCGCTGACAACGGCTCGCATGGCCGCAGAGCTCGCCGGTGGCGATGCCCCGGAGTCGGCGTATCCACCCCAGATCGTCGAGGAGTTGGACCGCATGCAAGTGCTGGTCGACGACCTCTTGCAGCTGGCGCGAGCGCCCGAAGGCCGCACCCGTGAGCCGCTTGCGCTCGACGCGCTGCTCGCCGAAGTCGTCGCCAACCATCCGGCGATGGCGCAGATCGAGATCGATACGCCCCATCCCGTCACGGTGGCGGGACGCAAACCCGAGCTTCGTCGGGTGATCGTAAACCTGCTCGACAACGCCGTCCGCTACGGCCGGTCACACATCATCATCGGGCTCGAGATCGTTGACGACCACGTCGAGCTGCGGGTCGATGATGACGGACCCGGCATTCCGCACGCAGAGCGGGCACTCGTGTTCGAGCGGTTCGTACGTCTCGATGAAGGTCGCGCTCGAAACGACGGTGGGACCGGTCTCGGTTTGGCGATCGTGCAGGCCATCGCCCGCCGTCATGACGGCGACACCGAGGTACGGGACTCACCGCTCGGCGGTGCCCGCGTCGTGGTGACATTGCCGACGGATCGATCGTCGTGACGAAGGATCCTCCAGATCTCGAGCGGCTGCAGATCACCGGTGTCGAGCAACTCTGGGAATGGCTCGGCGATCACCACGGCCGCAGCGAAGGCGTCCTGCTCGTGACCTACAAGAAGGGACGGCGCGACCGCCACGTCAGTCGCGATGACGTGCTCGGGGGCTGGATACCCCCCGGAAGCGCATGCGCGTTCAGAGATCGACGGTGATGCGAAGTTGCCCGTCGGCGGTGTGGATCGGTTGGCCGCCGACGGTGTACAGCGTCAAGGTGAGTGAGCCACTGGGCGGGTCGGTCCACAGCGCCGACGCGTCGCCGGTGACCTGGGCGATGATCTGATTGTCGGCCCGCAAGATTCCGTACCCGACGCCCTCGTCGACGCGTGGAGCGTCCGGCGTGCTCGGCGGGACGAAGGTCCAATGCTCGAGGTCGAGGGTGACGGCTGTCCCGGCTGCGGTTTCGACCAGCGTCGCCGACACCAACGCCGGGACCTGATTATCGACGATCACCGGTTCCGGAGCGGGGCCCTGTTCGGCAACGGCATCGTTGAATTGTTGCTCTGCCGCGGCGGTGTACGCGACCCCGACGACAGCGGTCAGCAGCACCATGTTGACTGCCGCAAAGGCCATCCGGAGCGGGAGCCGTTCGTGGATCGCGATCGGTGCGGGATAGGTACGCCCGGCCCCTTGCAACAAGAACACGATCAGCGCTGCATGTAGCGGGGTATGGCCGATCACTTCAACCCGTCCGAACACCAGCGTCGTCGTGATGAACACGAGGGTGATCACCAGCGCGAGCGGCCGGCCTAGAAGGCCGATGATCAACAAGAAGCCCAGCGAAATCTCGACGAACGCGGCCAGCAGCACGAATTCGTCGGCGGGAATGCCCAGGCGCAGCTCCGGCCGGATGTCGAGCAGTGCCAGCGACCAGTCCGGGTAGACGAGTTTCTCGAACCCGAGCCACATGAGCGAGAAACCGACGGTGAGATACAACGCGGGGAGTGCGAGGTCTCGCACCGCCTGCTCCTTCTCGCTTCGCAAGACGAAGTACGCCGAGATGCCGACAAACGCCAGGTAGTCGATCATGTGCATCGCGCCGTACTCGAAGACGCCGATGAACCACAGCAGCAGCAGACCGATCCCGGCGAGCCGATTCGTACGGCCGACGGCGAGCACGACCGCCAGGACCAGCTGGAACCAGCCCACCCAGGAGGCGGGCTCATCGAGTTCGGGGGCCAGGAGGGCGTTGTCGCCCCAGGCCAGGATCAACGCCGCCGCGACCAAGTACCGAAGAATCGGGTCGGCGACCGGTCGCCGAGCGGTCAGCCATCCGGTCAGGTGGGCGTAGATCGGCTGCCGTTCGAGCCACCGGTCGATGGCCGGCAACACGCCGATCGCAACGGTGGCGAGGGCGAGTGCCGTCACCGAGCCCACCGTGATGATCTCTCGGAACGACTTGGGCGGTTGTCGGAAGTCGAAGTCGCTGAACCACTTCACGTGGGCCGCCGCTGGGGATGCGATGGTGAGGAGCAGCACTGCCACGAGTGCCACCCCGATCGCGACACAGGAGGTCACCGTTCGATGGGTTCGGCGAGAGGCCGGTGCCGCGGTGCTCATGATCGGCACCGTAGCAATGGGGCCCAGGCGTCTCAGGTTCCGGCGGTTTCGGCCTCGCGGTAGGCCCGCTCGAGTTCGGGCGCATGGGCGACGGCATCGGCCGCTATCTCGGCTGCTTCGCTCGGCTCGAGACCGAAACTCTCGAGCAGTACGCAGATCACGTCTCGTCGATACTCGGTTGTCGTCGTGGTGGTGGTCAGCCGAAGGACCGCTTGGAAGAGCGTTCCGATGACGAGGTCGATCGACGCGTCGCTCGGCTCGCGAGTGAGGCGCCGTTGCTTGACGGCCTCGGCCAGGTCGTCACGGAGATGGCCGAACGGGTCGTCAGCCATCGCGCTTGCGTGGACAATCGACTGGAGGCGCAGCAGCACCGTCGCCAACTGGGGATTCGCAGCACCGTGTTCGAGCAGGAGGGCGCTGATGGTTGCGAAGCGGCGTACGGGATCATCGGTGGTGACGAGCTCCGCGCTGGTTTCGGTGAACGAGTGCAGGACCTCCGCGATCACGGCATCGACGAGCGCCTCGCGGTCGGTGAAGTAGTTGTAGAAGGTGCCGTTCGAAACGTCGGCTCGTTTGGTGATGTCGAGGATGGTGAACGCTTCACCGTTCGTGGCGATCTCGTCGACCGCAGCCTGGATCAAGAGACGCCGAGTGCGTTCCTTTTTCTTGAAGCCACGCGTTCGGGTCGGTGCCGCATCAGCGTCCTGCATGAGCGACATCGTAGGACCCTTCGTCGGTGACCACGGTCGTTCGTTGCTCGCCCAGATCGATGGCGCCGTCGCCGGTACCGATCGTCGTCGTGATGACGTCCCCGGCCACGAGCCGGCGTGTAGTGCGAGCGGCCGACCTGCGCAGTAGCGCAGCGCGACGTTTCGGCGATACGGCCTGCACGAGTGCCGCGATCGGCTTCGGTGGTGCCTGGAGCGCACAGCCGCCGGGCGTGCCGGTGGCGAGAAGATCACCTGGACCCCAATCCTGCACCGTCGAGAGTTCGGTCAACGTCGCGGCCGGCTTGTGGATCATCTCCGAGGCGGAACCGTCCTGCCGCACCTCGTCGTTGACCGACAATCGCAGGCGCAGCTCATCGAATCGGGCCAGGTCGTCAGCGTCGACCAGGGTCAGCCACGGGCCGGCCGGACCGAACGTCCGGTAGCTCTTGCCCTTGTAGAACTGACCTTCCGGGAGCTGTACATCGCGGGCACTGATGTCGTTGACGACCACGAGCGCAGCGATGTGATCGCGGAGGTTGGAATGCGAGATCGTCATGGGTTGGGAGACGGTGCGTCGAAGGACGACCCCGATCTCGACCTCGTAGTCACAGAACTCGACGTGGGCGGGGACGACGATGTCGGTGTCGGGGGGCGCGAGGCACGACGATGCCTTGCGGAAGAAGATGTTGAACGGGCTCGTCTCCGGGTCGAGCCCCGACTCTTCCATGTGGCTTCGGTAGTTGATCGCTTGGCAGAGAAACTGCTGATTGGTGGTCACCGGCGACAGTACCGACACGTCGTCGAGCGCAATCGGTTCGGCGGTCGGAGCGTCCCCGGCAAGGACCGCGTCAGCCACATCGGAGATGAAGGTTGCCGTCGTGGGATAGCGGCCCTCGATCGGGCGAAGCATGGTGCCGTCCACGACCGCCCAGCCGATCGATTCGCCGGCTCGATAGCGGGCCACGTTGACGGCCATCAGTCGACCCCGGCGAGCGTACGCAGCGCGTCGGGAAGCGCGTCTGCTCGGGTCGAGTCGCTCGCACGGAACGCGACGTGTTGGTCCGGGCGAACGAGCAGTGCACCCGACTCGCCGATGGTGCACACCTCGGTCCAACCCTCGGGGGTTGGGCAGTCGACCCCGACTCGTACATGCGCGAGGGGGACGCCCTCGTCGACGGCGTTCGCCCAGGTTTCGTGGTCGCCGAATGACAGCAGCGTCGGGCGCGACAGCTCGACGAGATCGAGGGTCGACCGGCCGCCGATGTCGTCGAGCCAGGCGTGGGGGAGGCGTGCACCCGGTGCGGCAGATGGGACATAGTCGCTCGGATCGGCTTGTTCGCCGTCCGACGCTTCTGCGACGATCGCGCCTTCGTCGTAGCGGTAGCCGAGTTGCAGGCCGATGAGGTCGAAGTGCTCGCGTTGCATCTCGACGGCTTCAGCGATCGTGTCCGATCGGGCATCGTCGGCCACGGCGGTCAGGAGTTGCTCGGTCGTTGGTTCCGTGTCGAGCCCGAGGGCCACGGCCAGGTGCAGCATCTTCATCGCGTTCATGAGCGATTGGTCGGAGTTGTGGCGGGCGACCGGAAGGCGCTCGTGCTCGTAGCTGTCGAGCAGTGATGCATCAGCCCATGCGTTGCGCACGGCGGCGATCCGCCAGAGCAGACCGTGGATGTCGGCAACCCCGCTGTTCAGCCCGAGACCGCCGGTCGGAGGGAAGCGGTGGGCGGCATCGCCCGCCAAGAAAATGCGGCCCCTTCCCATTGATGCTGCGGTTTGGGCGCTCATCCACCATGTGCCTCGACCGAGAATCGTGGCGTCGATGTCGGTGCCGGCCGCGGCCCGGATCACCTCCAGGCAACGAGCATCGTCGTAGTCGTCAACCGACTCGGTCGATGGATCGATGCCGTGCATGAAGACCCAGTCCTTCGCCGCGTCGTGTTGCACGAACACCCCGTCGGCGGCGGGATCGAGGATGAAGTGGAGCACTCCGGGCCGGTCCGCAACGACATCGCGGAGGTCGGCGGCGAAGTTGATCGCCAACGTGCATTGGATCAGGGGCGGCCCCACCATCTCGATGTCGAGTTGCTTTCGGACCCGGCTCCCGGCTCCGTCACTGCCGATGACGAATGCGCTGCGCACCGAGAGCACGGTGCCGTCCTCGAGGTTGGTGATCGTCGACGTCACGCCGTCGTCGTCCTCGACCGAGGCGTCCCACCGGTGGGCGTAGCGCAGCTCGGCCCCACCGCGGGCCCGAAGTTCGTCGGCGAGGAGCGGCTCGAATCGGTGTTGGGAGAGGTTGCGCAACGGCGTTGGCGTGAGGGCGAGGTTCTCGTCGCCTTGGCGCTCGAACGGCATCCGTCCGATCAGCTCGCCGGTCAGGCTGGTCAAGAAGTTGACGTGGCCGGCATCGGCTGGGTTTTGGCACGCGTCGGCAATCCGAGCCATGTCGATCCCGGCCTGACGGCAGATTTCGAAGGTACGCGCGTTGACGACGTGCGCGGCGGGGGAGCGTTGCGCCCCCTCGCGTCGCTCGACGACGAGCGTGCGTAGACCATGCTCGGCGGCGAGGATTCCGCCGACCAGGCCGACGGGACCGGCGCCGACGATCAAGACGTCGACTTCGGTGGTGTCGATGGTTTCGTTGCTCACAGCAATCCTCCGTAGCTACCGCCGTCGAGTTGCAGGTTCTGGCCGCTGATGTAGCCGGCTTGCGCACTGCACAAGAAGGCGCAGGCGTCGCCGAACTCGGACGGATCGCCGAGCCGTTTGGCGGCGATCGTCTCGCGCATCTTGTCGTAGGCCTCCTCGATCGAGATGCCGCCGAGGGCCGAGTGCAGCTCTGCCATTTGCTGCTGCCGTTCGGTGTCGAAGCGCTCGGGCAGCAGGTTGTTGATGGTGACGTTTGCGGCGGCAACGTCTTTGGACAGTGCCTTGCTGAGCGAGGTCAGCCCGGTGCGGGCCCCGGTCGACAATCCCATCGGGGACAGTGGTGTCTTGACCATCGCCGACGTGATGTTGATGACTCGCCCGAATTTCCGCTCGACCATCCCGTCGATCACGTCCCGAATCATCAGCGTGGGCGCGAGCATGTTGGCATCGAGGGCAGCGATCCATTCGTCGCGCCCCCAGTCTTGGAACCGCCCGGGTGGAGGCCCGCCGTTGTTGTTCACGAGGATGTCGGGTTCAGGGCAGGAGGCGAGCAAGACCGCCCTGGTGTCGTCGTGTTGAATGTCGCCAACGACGGGGGTGATCGTGCGACCGTGCACCCGCAGTCGTTCGGCAGCTGCTTCGAGGGTCGCGACGTCGCGCCCGTTGATCCACACGTCGACGCCTTCCCGGGCGAGTGCGTCGGCACAGGCGTACCCGAGGCCGCGACTCGATGCGCAGACGATCGCTCGCCGGTCCGTGATTCCGAGATCCATGGCCGACCCTTACTCCGAGTCGGGAAGATTGATGGTTGCGGCCGCGATCTGGTCAGCGGGCACCGGTTGGAGCTGTCCGCGGATGTCGCCGTAGAACGTCTGCTGCACAGTGTGGAGGTTGAAGTACAGCTCACCTTCGGCCGCGATGTGGGCCATGCCGGCGATGGTGCGATGGCGGTCGCCAGGGATCGCCTGGATGATCGGGCATCCGGCCGTGAGAGCCCCCACGATGCCCTCGCCCTGCGTGGCGGCGGCGACGTCTTCGTTGGTGATCTCATAGGACAGCACGCCATCGGCGAAGTACTCGGTGACGTCGCCGGTCGCACCGAAGTCGACCATGATTGGACCGAGCTGGCCGGGGCGTCCGCAGTGGATGTGCACGAGGTTGATGTCGTCTGGATCAATGTTGGCGATCTCGATGTGCACGTAGGCCCGGCTGAGTTCGCGGTTGAAGGCGAGGGTGCCGTGAGCTCGTGATTCGCGTTCTTCTCGCGGGGTCGACGGCTCGGTCGACAGGAACTGTTCGGGAGCGATCGACGGGACGTCGCTTTCTTCCTCGGCCTCCTGCTGTGGCGACAACCAGGATTGGTAGACGAGACCGATCTCGCCGCCGGCTAGGGGCTCGAGCCCGATGTCGAACACCACCGGGATCTCATCCTTCGGGTCGAGCATGGCGTGGCCGTGTCCGTGACCGCCGCTGCTGAGACCGGGCGGTCCGGTGATGACGAAGTAGGCGACGACGATCGCGGCGATACCGGCGACGATGCCGAGGAGGGTGAAGAACCCTCGGATCGTGAGGAGGACAAACCGGACGTACTTCATGAGGGGCCTTTCGGAACGGACCGAGCTAAATGAGATAATTCTCAGTATTGAGCTTTGCCTCAGTATTTGGTACGGTCGTGTCCGTGTCAAGCCCGAACCTGGCGATCGAGCCGGGACTCTCGACAAGAAAGCAGCCCTGACCATGAGTGGACTCTTCGCCCCCTCCTATGTCTCTGCCCAGGAGACGCGCAACGAACGCATCGCATGGACGGCCATCACCGTGGTCGTCGCCATCGCCATGTTCCTGGCCGCATCCGGCTCCGGCTCCGGCGAGTACGTCACCGCCGAGCCACCGCCAGATGCGCTCAACATCGCGGGCAACGTGCTCGCCGCCACGATCGGAATCCTGGTGTTGATCCCCCGAACCCGGGTCTACGGCGCCATCCTCGCCGTCGGGAACATGTTCATCTCGATGTACCTGAACTACACCTACGACGGCGTCGACTACTTCGTCGACCTGATCCCCTACAACACCATCACGATCATGCTCGCCTCGGTGCTCGTGGGGCACTACGAGCCCGACCTGTCGCCTGCGGCCCGCAACGCCCGCAACGAACCCAACGAACCCAACGAAGAGGAGCCATCCGATGCCCCGGATCACGCCACTGCCAGCTGACGAACTCGAACACCTCGACGACCACTTCGAGGCCACCAAACTGATCCTCGGTTTCGTGCCCAACTCGGCACCGACGATGGCTCGGGTCCCTGGCCTTCTCGAAGGCTTCAGCCAGATTGGCGCGGCGGTCTTCCTCAACTCCGGCGTCGACCCAGCCCTGCTCCAGATGGTCGCGCACGTTGCCTCGAACGCATCGGGCTGCCGCTATTGCCAGGCCCACACCGCCGGTGGTGCACACCGGGCCGGCATCCCCGAGGAGAAGGTACGCGATCTCTGGTTGTGGGAAACCAGTGAGCACTTCGACGAGGCAGAGCGAGCGGCGCTTCGGCTCGCACTCCATGCAGCATCGGTGCCGAACACCACCAGCGACACCCATGTCGACGACCTTCGATCACACTTCAGCGAGCAACAGATTGCCGGTATCGTCGGCGTCATCTCGCTGTTCGGCTTTCTCAATCGATGGAACGACACCATGGCAACCGAGCTC
>JBCCYT010000017.1:0-49572 GCA_039188975.1 Actinomycetota bacterium | reverse complement strand
TCGGTGCCCCCGAGATCATCGTGAACAACGAGAAGCGCATGCTCCAGGAGGCGGTCGACGCCCTGTTCGACAACGGCCGTCGTGGTCGTCCGGTCACCGGTCCCGGCAACCGCCCGCTCAAGTCGCTCAGCGACATGCTCAAGGGCAAGCAGGGTCGGTTCCGTCAGAACCTGCTCGGCAAGCGAGTCGACTACTCGGGTCGCTCGGTCATCGTGGTCGGCCCGACCCTGAAGTTCCACCAGTGCGGTCTGCCCAAGATCATGGCGCTGGAGCTGTTCAAGCCGTTCGTCATGAAGCGTCTCGTCGACACCGAGCTGGCGCAGAACATCAAGTCGGCCAAGCGCATGGTCGAGCGTCGTCGCCCGCAGGTGTGGGACGTCCTCGAAGACGTGATCAAGGAGCACCCGGTGCTTCTCAACCGTGCACCGACGCTGCACCGTCTCGGCATTCAGGCGTTCGAGCCGGTGCTGGTCGAGGGCAAGGCGATCAACCTGCACCCGCTGGTCTGCACCGCCTTCAACGCCGACTTCGACGGCGACCAGATGGCCGTGCACCTGCCCCTGTCGGCCGAGGCCCAGGCCGAGGCCCGCGTGCTCATGCTCAGCGCCAACAACGTGCTCAGCCCGGCCAACGGTCGTCCGCTGGTCACGCCGACGCAGGACATGATCATCGGCGCCTACTACCTCACCGACGAGGTCGAGGATGCCAAGGGTGCCGGTCGGGTGTTCCGCAACATCGATGAACTCACCGCGGCCTACGAACTCGGCGATGTCGAGATCCACGCCCCGATCCAGTACCGAATCCCCGAACTGATGATCTCGCCGGCAAACGGCGAGGCCGCTCAGTACGACACGACCACCGTCGGTCGTGCCTTCTTCAACGAGGCGCTCCCGGTGGAGTACCCGTATGTGAACGAGAAGGTCGGCAAGAAGCAGATGGGCAACCTGGTCGACACCTTGGCTCGGAGCTACGACAAGAACGTCGTCGCTCGCAGCCTCGATGCGATCAAGGACATGTGCTTCCAGTACGCCATGAAGTCGGGCCTCACCGTCTCGATCGACGACGTTGCCACGCCGTCGGAGAAGGGCGAGATCCTCGACCGGCACGAAAAGCAGGCCGACAAGATCGAGCAGCAGTTCCGCCGGGGCATCATCACTGACGGCGAACGCCGCCAGATGGAGGTCGAGGTCTGGTCTGAGGCGACCGAAGAGGTCACCAACCGGATGAAGGAGGGCCTCGAGAGCCAGCAGTTCAACCCGGTCAACATGATGGTCGACTCGGGAGCCCGAGGAAACATGATGCAGGTCCGCCAGATTGCGGGCATGCGAGGCCTGGTGGCCAACCCTCGTGGTGACATGATTCCTCGTCCGATCAAGAGCAACTTCCGTGAAGGTCTGAAGATGCTCGAGTACTTCATCGCCACGCCGGGTGCCCGGAAGGGTCTCGTCGACACGGCGTTGCGTACCGCTGACTCCGGCTACCTGACTCGTCGTCTCGTCGACGTCGCCCAGGAGCTCATCATCAACGAGGAAGATCCCTTCGATCGCACCGGCCCGATCCCGGGCATCTGGATCGACGACGTCATGCCTGACACGGCGAACAAGCGCACCCATCTCGAGTCGCGTCTGTTTGGTCGAGTGCTCGCGGACGACGTCACCCTTGCGGATGGTTCGACCATCGAGCGCGGCACGATGGTGCTCGACGACGAACTCGACACGCTGCGCGACGACGAGTCGGTCAACCGGGTCCGCGTTCTGTCGCCGCTGACCGACGATTCCGCCTTCGGCATCTCGTCGGCCAGCTACGGCATGTCGCTGGCCACCGGTGGCAACATCGAGCTCGGCGAAGCGGTCGGCGTGATCGCGGCTCAGTCGATCGGTGAGCCGGGTACCCAGCTCACGATGCGGACCTTCCACACCGGTGGTGTTGCCGGTGCGCAGGACATCGCTGGCGGTCTGCCCCGCGTGGTCGAGCTGTTCGAGGCTCGTACCCCGAAGGGCAAGGCGACACTGGCGGAGATGTCTGGCGTCATCCGCGTGGGCGAAGACGATGGCCGTGGTCGCGAGATCGTGGTCGTCGCCGACGACGGCGACGAATGGTCGACCACGATCCCGTCGGGTGCTCGTCTCGAGGTCACCGATGGCCAAGAGGTCCGGGCCGGCGACGCGATCGTCGAAGGTGCCCGTGACCCGAAGGAGCTGCTGGAGATCAAGGGCGTTCGCCCGACGCAGGAGTACCTCGTCAACGAGGTTCAGAAGGTGTACCGCGACCAGGGCGTGTCGATTCACGACAAGCACATCGAGTTGATCGTGCGCCAGATGACCAAGCGGATTCTGATCTCCGAGCCCGGCGACACGGAGTTCTTGCCGGGATACCAGGTCGATCGCAAACAGTTCACCGACACCAACCGCCGAATCGTCGAGGAAGGCGGCAAGCCTGCCGAAGGCCGGCCGATGCTCATGGGCATCACCAAGGCGAGCCTTGCGACCGAGTCGTGGCTGTCGGCGGCGTCGTTCCAGGAGACCACCCGGGTGCTCACCGAAGCCGCCATCGAGTCCAAGAGCGACTCGCTGCACGGCCTGAAGGAGAACATCATCATCGGCAAGCTGATCCCGGCTGGTACCGGTATGAGCGAGTACCGCAACATCCGAACCGAGGCCCCGGACTTCGAGCCGATGGACTTCTACAGCTCGGGTGACGAAGAGCAGGATCTGGCCGAGTGGTTGGCCGGGCGCTCCGAGGCCGGTGCCGACGTCATCACCATGCCGGTGACCGACAGCTGACCCGGCGGTCGGGCGACAGGCCAAGAACCCACGACGGCGGGGCCTTCGGGCCCCGCCGTTGCGCGTGGCGACGCGACCGAGTGAGGTCGGGTCGATACGCTCGCACCGTGCACGATGGGCGTTTCGATCGCTGGGTGACCAGCCCTCATCTCCGGCTCGCATTGCGCAGCTCGGTCGCCGTGGCCGCCGATGCGTCGCCGGCGGTCAAACGACGAGCGGTTGCGGCGGTGCAAAGCGGCGGACGTCGGGGCGCGTTGCTGCAGCGGGCGATCGGGGTTCCGTTCGCTCAGCTTCCGAGTGCCGTCGCGGCGCGGCTCCCTCGGGTGACCCGCACGAACGACCCTGGCCTCGCGATCTCCGATGCTGCGGCGCGGTCGGCGCTCACCCGCGCCGATGCCGTTCTCGACGGTTCGGTCACCGACGTCATTTGGCTCATCCCGCCCCCGAGCGATGGTGAGCGGGTGTCCGCACTGTTGATGAACGGCACGACACCGACTGGGCATTTGCGGGTCACGGATCTCGCACCGCACGACCGACCGAATCCGTCGTCGCGTGCCGGGGTGCGAACCGGCATCGAATGGCCGATGGTGCTCGATGCCTGGGAGCATGACGGTGTCGTCGTCGAACTCACGGATGCGGTCGACATCGGCGCCTCGCATCCCACCGACTTGAATGCCGCTGATCTGGCCGAGCTGATTGCCGATCTTCACGACGCCCTCGGGGAGGCACCGAACGGGCTCGTCTCGGCGCACGGCGATCTCACGCCGTGGAACCTCCGCACGACCAGCGACGGCCGTCGAGTGCTCTTCGATTGGGAACACCGGACCTTCGCGCCTCCGGGCTATGACCTCGTCCGTTTCTTGTTGGCGAGCGGCGACGGGCCGGTGCGCTTCGGGGCCATGCCTTCGGTGGACCGGCGGGCCGCACGCCCCGCAATCGAAGCGCTCATCGCGCTCGCCGACCAGCGAGACGCAAGCCGTGATGTCGACGAGCTGACCGACTGGAAGCACGCTGACATCGCAGCCGAGCGGACGGCTCTCGAGGCCATGCGCGACCTCGCCGGTTGAGCGTCAGTCGAGCCAGCCCGTCGAACGTCCGATTCGATCCTCGAACCGGGCAACGTCGGCTCGATAGTGGGCCTGGAGCCGCTCGACCGCGTCCTGCGGAATCGTCGACGGCGCCGTGGCGTTTCGGTGTTCGGCCTGGAAGGTGTGGGCCGGTAGGCCGAGTGCTGCGGCGGCCGTGGCCAGCGCCGCCGGCGGATCCCGATAGAAGTCGTCGCTCAAGATCACGGTGATCTGCTCGTCGCTGAAGCTGCCCGCCCACCGATCAAGACCGGCGCCGTACTCGCCTTGCCGCGTGTAGCTCAGGTGTTCGAGCGCGAACCCGCCGTCGACGGTGCGGCCGTCGGCGAGGGTGAGGCCCCGCTCGAGTCGGTCGGCTTCGGCATCGAGCGCGGCATCGAAGTCTTCGAGGGGTTCATGACCGCGGCGGCGCTGCTCTTGGAAATGGGAGTATGCCCGAGCCACGGGGTCGCGAAGCACCGCGATCAGGTGCGCGTCGGGCGCGACGCTCGCGGCGACCTCGTCGGCGCCCGGCGCGAAGAGGTACCACGGCGTTGCTTCACCGGTGACCGCCGCACCCGTGGCGGCCGCCACCTTTGCGCGCGTCCGAGCGGTGACGAAATGCGCCCGATACCACGCAGCGGAACGAGTCGGTTGATCGAAGTACCGGGCCCCCTTGCGGTGCTCTCGCATCAGCGGGGGCCGAGCTGCGGGGATCATTGGGATCACGGACGGGTGTTGGAGTAGCCCGTAGTAGAACGAGGTCGACCCGCACCGCTTGCCGCCGATGACGAGAAACTCGGGCGGTGGCCGCCAGCGACTCGTCGGCGTCAGCGCGGAGCGAAAGAGGTCCTCAGCGCCCTCGCGCAGCCGTCGGGCGAGAGGTGAACGGTCGTCGTCGGCCATGGCCCGGAATGTACAAGCCGGCACGATCGCTCGACCGGATTCGGTCCATTCGGCCCAGTTGTCGAGGCCCCTGCCCCCTGAGCGATGTCGACCGCATCTCCAACTAGCCTGACCGGCGGTATGTCGTCCGACGATCTCTCACCCCGTGTCGCTGTCGTGATTCCGTGTCGCGACGAGGCGGTGACGATCGAACGCGTGATCGACGGGTTCCGCTCGGCGATGCCCGACGCCGACATCATCGTCTGCGACAACGCCTCGACCGACGACACCGCCGCGCGGGCCCGCGCCGCAGGCGCCCGAGTGATTGCGGAGCCTCGCCCCGGCAAGGGCAGGGCCGTGCGTCGCCTTCTCGCCGATGTGGATGCCGATTGCTACGTGATGGTGGACGGCGACGCCACCTATGACCCCGCGACCGCACCCGAAATGGTGAAGGAAGTACTCGACAACGGTGTGGACATGGTGGTGGGCAAGCGGATCTCGGACGGCACGGCCTTCCCCGGTGGCCACCAGGTCGGCAACCGGCTGTTGACGTTCGTGTTCCAACGACTCTTTCGCCTCCGCCTGTCCGACACGCTCAGCGGTTACCGGGCCCTCAGCCGCCGCTTTGTGAAGACCTTCCCGGTCTTGACCCGTGGCTTCGAGATCGAAACCGATCTCAACGCTCACACCGCGAGCCTCGACCTCCGCCACGTGGAAATCGACTCGGTGTACACGAGCCGCCCCGATGGTTCGCACTCCAAGCTCGGAACCTGGCGCGACGGGTTTCGCATCTTGCGCCGTATGTTCCGCCTGTTTCGCGACTGGCGCCCGCTGCTCACCTTTTCGCTGTTCGGCTTGGCGATCGTCGCACTCGCAACGGCGATTGCGGCTCCGGTGGTCATCGACTTTGTCGACACGGGACTCGTCGAGCGCCAGCCGACGCTCATCGCGGTCGCGGTCGCCTACCTCCTCGGCTTCGGCTTGATCTCGATCGGGGTGGTGCTCGAGCGCATCGCCCAGATGCGACGCGAAGTCACGCGGCTGCTGTATCTGTCGCTGCCTGCCGGCCGCGCATGATTCACATCGCCATCGCCACGAAGGCGGAGTACATCAAAACCGCGCCGGTACTGCGAGAACTCTCGGCGCGGCAGATCGGCTATCGCATCCTCGACATCGGCCAGCACGGCGGCCTCCCTCGGTCGTTCCGTGCCCCACTCGACATCGACGAGCCGGACGTTCGGCTCGGCAACGGACGCGACGCGGAGACCATCCCCGAAGTGATTCGATGGGCGGCCGGTATTGCTCGCCATCTCGTGCGACCGCGATCGTCGTTGCGCCGAGACCTCTTCGCTGACGACCCGGACGGCATTTGTCTCGTGCATGGCGATACGCCGTCGACCTTGCTGGCGACGCTGCTGGCTCGTCGTGCCGGCGTGCCGGTGGCCCACCTGGAGTCGGGGTTGCGGAGCTTCCACCTCCTCCAGCCGTTTCCCGAGGAGCTCAGCCGGATCGGAGTGATGCGGCTTGCGGCGGTGTTGTACCCACCCCACGATGAGGCGGCGAGCAACATCGCGACCATGAAGCTCAAGGGCGAGGTTGTTCAGACGCCAGGAAACACCGCAATCGACGCGGTGCTGCACGCCGTCGGGCACGAACATCGGGCGGCGACGGGACCCGGCATCATCGCGGTCCATCGCGTCGAGAACCTCCATCGCGGTTCGCGTGTCGATGGGTTCCTCGAACTGCTCACCAAGGCCAGTGCCGCAGGTCCGGCCCGCTTTCATGTTCATCCGCCGACCGAGCGGGCGCTGAAGTCACAGAACCGATGGGACGACGTCGTGGCGGCCGGTTGCGAGGTCAAACCGCTCTTGCCCCACGACCAGTTTCTCGAAGCGTGCGCAACCGCGCCGTGGGTCGTGACCGATGGCGGCTCCATCCAGGAGGAATGCGCCGTCCTCGGCGTGCCGACATTGCTGTGGCGAGGGCGGACGGAGCGGCCCGATGGCCTCGATGGTTGTGTCGTGATGTCGGACTATGACCAAGAGGTGGTGGCCGCGTTCTTTGCCGACCCTGCGGCCTACCGGCGTCCACCCCGTCCCTCCGGTCAGGAGTCCCCGGCTGCGGTCGTGGCTGCTGATCTCATCGCTCGGACGCAGCATGGAGAAGGCGGCGAACCACCGCTCGATTGACGGCGGCTCGCTCCGTCGCATCCGGAACGCCCGTCGGTGCTGGGTCATCGAGGAGCGCGTGGGCAGCGGTCACCAGGTCATCGGCCGGAGCTTCTGGGTGCAGGACTCGAAGACCAGGCCCGACCTCGTCCACCAGGGCCGCCATCTTGGGGGAGTAGTCGAGCACGAGTGTCGGGCGCCCGGTGACGACCGCGGAGACGGCCCCGTGGTACCGCATCGAGATCACGATGCGGCCGGTACCGATCCGATCGATGACCTCCCGGGCGTTGGGCTGTTCGAGCTCGTATGGCACGTCGAGCAGGTCGGCGACCGCCTCATGGATCGCGTGGTCATAGGCGTCGTCCCAGCTGATGAACCGCACCGTCAGCCCGGTCGCAGCGGCCACCCGGCCGATCGCCTCTGCCCAGCGGCTGATCTGGCTCTCCGCTGGTCCGTCCTGGGTCGACAGGCGTCGTTGATCGGGCCGATTCATCGGCCGCAGCGACACGACGAGATGGCTGGTCGGCTCCACCGATCGAGGCGGCAACGCGAGGACGGGGTCGATCCCGAGTTCCGGCTCCAGGCCGGTCAAGGTCCGATAGCGGGAGACCGAGTCGGCGTCGCGGACCGAAGCAGCGACGAAGCCGCGGACGACGAGCCAGGTCAGCGCCTGCCCCGAGCGTCGCCGAACATCACCGACCCCGAGGCCCACGCAGGCCCAAGGGAGCCGCAGCAACCGTCCTGCGGCGAGCCGGGTGAGATGGAACGGAATGTTGAGCGGTCCGGTCTCGTCTTGGAGGAGACCGCCACCGCCGAACACGAGACCGTCGTGGTGACGCAGCTCGCGCAGGAGCCCGATCGTGTCGAGCGCACCCGCATGGCGGATGGTCGCCCGGTCGCTTGGGGCTCGCGAGGTGTCGATCGTGACGAGGGTGGGGTCGCCGCCTTCGTCGAGAAGCAACTCCGCAACCTGCTCGGCGATCAGTTCGTCGCCGATATTGGACGACCCGATCCAGCCGCACACCGCGATCCGAGGTCGGCTCATGGCTGGTCCCGGTCGGTGCGGAATCCAAACGTCACGATCACGAGATAGGCGGGAACGAGGATGCCGAGGCCGACCGCTCGGTCGACGACGGCGATCACTGCTGCCTCAGCCCCGCCGAGACCTGACACGGCTCCGAGCGCGGCCGCCAACGACTCGCGGATGCCGAGACCGCCGGGCACGATCCCGACCGCGGCCGACGCAGGGCCGGCTGCTGCGAGCGCCGCCGTCTCTCGCAGCGAACCGGGGAGCGACAGCATCGCCGCGGCGGTCAAGAAGCGTGCGATGCCAACGACCGTCAGGCACAGTTCGGTCACCGTCAATGCCGCCATGTCTCGGTTCGTGGCGCCGGCGCGCCGGATCGTCGCCAGACCGCCGCCCAAGGCGACGAGGGCTCCAATCGCGAAGGCGACACCGACGAGTACCGAACCACCAGTCAGGCCCGCGGCCGCGACGAGTCCGGCCGTGCCGAGCCAAACGAGCGCCCCGCCGAACAACGCGGCGGTGATGGTCGATGTCGAGGCGCCGTGTCGTTGCAGCGCGACGAATCGAGTGATCGTCGACCCGGGTAGCGGCAACAGATTGGCGGCGGCGCCAATCACCGAGACGCTGAACGCAGACCTGGTCGAGACGGAGGTGCCGGTAATGCGAGCTAAGAGCCGAAACTCGGCGGTGATGATGAGCAACGTCATGGTGGCGAGCGCTGACAGCAGCGCCAGCCAACCCGGCACGAAGCTGCGCCCATCGAGTTCCACGGCCCGGAAGCCATACACGGCGACGCCGGTGAGCAAGAGGAATCCGGCACCCAGACCGACGGCTCGCAGCACTGGCGAGGGAGCGGATCGCGCATCGGCCACCTCGGGAGTGTAGGCGTCGGCGCCGGTCACCCGTGGTGGTGGGTGCGCCAGTACCATTGCCGCCCATGACCGAGCACGACACCGGACCGGCCGGCCGGATCTGGTGGCCGTGGCTCGCGTTTGGGCTCGCGACCTTCGCTCTGTTGTTTCGTCCGCTTCTCGGTCTCGGTGCGCTCCTCCCGACCGACATTGCGGAGCTGTTTGCGCCGTGGCGGTACTCGCCGACGTCGGGGCATGAACAGCTGCAGAACCCGCTGCTGTCCGACACGCTGGACGTGCACAGCCATTTCGCCTCGATGGCGAGCGACCTGCGCAACGGCGGGTGGGCGTTCTGGGATCGGTCGGTCGGCGGGGGCATCCCGATCATGAAGGCGGGCCTTCCCGTCTTCAACTGGGTCTACCTCATGGTGCCCGCCTGGTACGCCCCGGGACTGGCCGCTGCGGCCCGCACCATGACCGCCGCAGGCTTGACCTTTGGGCTCACCCGACGGCTCGGACTGAGTCGCTCGGCGGCGACGATCAGCGGCGTGGCCTACGCCTTCTGCGGCTTTTTGATCGGTTGGTCGGGGTGGCCGCAAGCGAACGTCGCTGCGCTCGTTCCTGGCGTGTTCTGGTTGGTGGAGGCGATGGTTGATCGACCTCGACTGCGACAGTCGGTCGGGCTCGGGGTCGTCGTGGCTGCGATGGTGTGGTCGAACTTCCCGGTGATCACGGTCTACGGCCTGCTGTTCGGCGCCGGCTATGCGATCTATCGACTGTGGGCGACCCGTTCCCCCCGGGGCGAGCGAGCTCGGTGGGCTCACGCGGTGATGGTGGCGAGCTGGGGCGGTGTGCTGGCGGTCGGTGCGGCTGCGTACCACGTGTTGCACTTCGGCGAGAACCTTGCCTGGGCTGACACCGGTTCGCGCGAGCGCCTGCCGGCGGACACGTCGATCGGTGCGGAGTACATGCCGGGCTTGTTGCTGCCCGCACCGTTCGGTGCCAACCACGACGGTCAGACGTTCTGGGGCCCGGGACAGAACTGGGTCGAGTCCCAGTCGTATGCCGGTGTCGCCGTCATCGTGCTCGCCCTGCTGTCCTTTGGCCACCGCACTCGCCGGCGCGGTGGCTCGCCCACATCGATGGGCGGTGTGGTTCGGGCCTGGTGGGTCATCGTCGTGCTCGCGTTGTGGCTCACCTATGTGGGCGGCCCGTTGACCGATGTCGTGAATTCGTTGCCGGCGGTCGGGTACAGCACGGTGGGGCGGGCTCGGGTGGTCGCCAATCTCGGGCTTGCGGTCCTCGCCGGCTTCGGGGTGGAGGCCTGGCTTCGGCATCGGGCGGGGCACATCGACGTCGACCTACGCGCCGGCCTTCGCCATGCGGGGATGCGAGTGGTGATCGTCGGCGTGGTCACGTCCCCATTCGTGCTCTCGTGGCTCCGGATCACCCGCGATGCCGGGTTCCTCAAGGAGCTGGCAGCCGACGCCGTCGTTCCCACCCTCGCCGGGGTGGTCGCACTTGCGCTCCTCGGGTGGTTCGGGTCGGCTCAGCGTGCCGCCACGGTTGCCCTGCCGCTGATCACCGCCGTCGTTGCAGGTGAACTGTTGCTCGGTCTCGGTTCGTACTCCACCGTTGTCGACCCCGACTCGGTCGATCTCTCAACCGACGCCCATCTCGCCGCCATCGACGCGCTCGGCCCCGGTGAGCGGATGAGCGCCGAAGGGCGGGTGTTCATCGCCAACTCCGGGCAGACGACCGGCTTGGACGACCTCCGGACCAACGGGTTCTTGCCACCCGGATGGCGAGAGGTCTACCGGGCGCTCGACGCCGACCACTTTCGACCACCGGGAACGGTTGCGAACCCGTACTTCACCGATGTCGACATCGGGAGCGAGGCCTTGGCTCGGCTGGGCATCGGCGTGTGGGCGATGACGCCGACCTCGCCCGCCCACGGTCCCCGCATCGACCTCCCGGTCGCCTCGGGTGAAGTGGCATTGGACGGAACGGTCGACGGCTCGAACATCGGCATCGTGCCCGGAGGGGGATTGCGAGCGGTCACGATCGACGTGCTCGAGCCGGCATCGGGGCTGGTGTCGGTCGACGTCACGGCCGGCGGGATCACGACGACCGGCCGTGCTCGTATCGATGGTGCGACCGGCTCGATCGACGTCGTATTCGTCGACGACGAGCTGATCGCAGGTACCCCTTTCACTGCGCGTTTCTCCTTCACGCCCGCCGACGGATCCGCGGCGCCGATCCTTCGAGGGGAGGGCGGTCGCATCACCTTCGGAACGGTTGCGGGCGGCGATGGCTGGCGGGTCGTCTGGGCTGGGGATGTCGTGCTGTACGACCGGGTCGAACCGGTGGGCGTGCGGCTCGCCCATGCCGCACGAGATGTCGATGCAGTCCGGTCCAATGACCACCTTGCGTCTCGTTCGACCGCGCTTGTCGCTCCCGGGGTCGCCGTTGAGCTCGGACTTCCTGCGGCGCCTCCCGAGGCGATCGATGCAACCGCGACGGTCGTGGCGGCGGCCGGTGATGAAACCGTGATCGAGGTCGACAGCTCTCACCCGGCGCTCGTCGTGCTGCCCAATCCCGACTACCCGGGGTGGTCGGCGACGGTGAACGGAGAGCCAACCGAGATCATTCGGGTCGACGATTCGTTCCAGGCGGTGCTGGTCCCCGCCGGCGCGTCGACCGTCGAGATGGGCTTCCAGCCCTCGTACCTGTGGCTCGCCACCATGGTTGCCGCGCTGACCGGTGCCGCCCTTGTTCTCACGTGGCGGTTGGGCGACCGGCTCGATGCCCGTTGGCGGAACTCTGTGACGACGGGTTGAGGTTCCTTCCTTCCGCTCCTATCCTTTTCTGCTGGCCTTGACGCGCGTGCCGCGGGCACCGCTGTGTCGGCCAACGACTGAGTCCGTCACCGGGCTCGGCCACCTGCTCTCACCCACTTTTCTCATCGAGGATTCTTCGTGCCCACCATTCAGCAGCTGGTCCGCAAGGGCCGCGAGACCAAGCGCCGCAAAGAAGCCACGCCAGCGCTCAAGGGCGCTCCCCAGCGTCGCGGCGTCTGCACCCGCGTCTACACCGCGACCCCCAAGAAGCCGAACTCCGCGTTGCGCAAGGTCGCCCGTGTCCGGCTGACCTCCGGCACCGAAGTCACCGCCTACATCCCCGGGGAGGGCCACAACCTGCAGGAGCACTCGATCGTGCTCGTGCGCGGTGGCCGTGTGAAGGATCTTCCTGGTGTCCGCTACAAGATCGTTCGCGGCACCCTCGACACCTCCGGTGTGCGTGATCGCAAGCAGGCCCGTAGTCGCTACGGCGTCAAGAAGGAAGGCTGATCATGCCGCGTAAGGGCCCGGCTACCCGCCGCGAGATCGTCGCCGACCCGATCCACAAGTCGGTTCTGGTCACCCAGTTCATCAACAAGATCCTGCAGCGCGGTAAGCGCAGCACCGCCGAGCGCATCATGTACAGCGCGCTCGACATCGTCGCCGAAAAGACCGGCGACGACCCCGTTGCCGTCCTCAAGCGTGCGGTCGACAATGTCCGTCCCCAGCTCGAAGTCCGCAGTCGCCGTGTTGGCGGTGCCACCTACCAGGTGCCGGTCGAGGTCCGCCCTCGCCGGGCGACCACCCTCGCCATTCGCTGGATGGTCGGGTTCGCCCGCGACCGGCGAGAACGCACCATGGCCGAGCGCATGGCCAACGAAATTCTCGACGCCAGCAACGGCATCGGCGCGTCGTGCAAGCGTCGCGAAGATCTTCAGAAGATGGCCGAAGCCAACAAGGCCTTTGCCCACTATCGCTGGTAGCGCACCGCGCTAAAGCACCGAACGACGAATACACTTTTCCGACGACCGGGCACCACGCTTCACCATACGAAGCGGCCCGGTCGTGGTGCGTTCCCGCACCATCCCGATTTCACCCGAGCCAGTCCCATTTCAGGAAGTCCCAGAACTCATGGCTGAGAAGCGAACCCCCCTCGCCAAGACCCGCAACATCGGGATCATGGCCCACATCGACGCCGGCAAGACCACCACGACCGAGCGCATCCTCTACTACACCGGTCGTTCGTACAAGATCGGTGAGGTCCATGACGGCGCCGCCACCATGGACTGGATGGAGCAGGAGCAAGAGCGTGGCATCACGATCACCTCTGCTGCGACCCACTGCATCTGGGACGACCATCGCATCAACATCATCGACACGCCGGGCCACGTGGACTTCACCGTCGAGGTGGAGCGCTCGTTGCGCGTCCTCGACGGCGCCGTCGCCGTGTTCGACGGCGTGGCCGGTGTGGAACCCCAGACCGAGACGGTCTGGCGTCAAGCCGATCGTTACAACGTGCCGCGCATGTGTTTCGTCAACAAGATGGACCGCACCGGCGCCGACTTCTACTTCTGCCTCGACACCATCAAGGACCGCCTCACGACCAACGTGGCCGTGCTGCAGCTCCCGATCGGTGCTGAGGGCGGCTATTCCGGCACGGTCGACCTCGTCCGCATGAAGGCCCTCGTCTGGCCGACCGGCACCGATGAGAAAGACCTCGGCGCCATCTACGACATCGTCGACATCCCTGACGAGATGGCCGACGACGCAGCGCTCTACCGCAGTGAGCTGCTCGACACCCTCGCCGACTTCGACGAGGACATCATGATGAAGGTCCTCGAGGACGAAGAGATCACCGAGGACGAGATCAAGGCCGCCATCCGCATCGGCACGCTCGAACACGGCCTCGTTCCCGTGCTCAACGGCACCGCGTTCAAGAACAAGGGCGTGCAGCCCCTCCTCGACGCAGTCGTCGACTATCTGCCGTCGCCGCTCGACGTGCCCGCCATCACCGGCGAGGACAAGGCCGGCAACCCGGCCGAGCGCAAGGCCGACGATTCCGAGCCGTTCGCCTCGCTCGCGTTCAAGATCATGACCGACCCCCACGTTGGTCGTCTGACGTACTTCCGGGTCTACTCCGGCACCTTCCAGAAGGGCGACACGGTGCTCAACACCCGGACGTCCAACAAGGAGCGCGTCGGCCGCATCCTCGAGATGCACGCCAACGACCGAGTCGACAAAGACGCCGTGTCCACCGGTGACATTGCGGCCGGTATCGGCATCAAGAACACCCGCACCGGCGACACGCTGTGTGATCCGGCGCACCCGATCACGCTGGAGAACCTCGACTTCCCCGCCCCGGTGATCGAGGTCGCCGTGGAGCCGAAGTCCAAGGCCGACCAGGAGAAGATGGGCAAGGCGCTGCAGGCGCTGTCCGAAGAGGACCCCACCTTCCAGGTCACCACCAACGACGAGACCGCCCAGACGATCATCGCCGGCATGGGCGAGCTCCACCTCGAGGTGCTCGTCGACCGGATGAAGCGTGAGTTCAAGGTCGAGGCTGCGGTCGGTAAGCCGCAGGTCGCCTACCGCGAAACCATCACCCAGGAAGTGCCCGAGTACACCTACACGCACAAGAAGCAGACCGGTGGTACCGGTCAGTTCGCGGTGATCTCGGCGACCCTCGCCCCCAACCCCGGTGGCGAGTACGAATTCGAATCCAACATCACCGGCGGTGCGATTCCCAAGGAGTACATCAAGCCGGTCGATGCCGGTATCCAGGAGGCCATGAGCAACGGCGTTCTCGCCGGGTTCCCGACGGTCGACATCAAGGTCGTGCTCGAAGACGGCAAGACCCACGATGTGGACTCGTCAGAAATGGCGTTCAAGATTGCCGGCAACGCGTGGTTCCGTGAGGTCGCCCGCAAGGCGAAGCCCACGTTGCTCGAGCCGGTCATGGCCGTTGAAGTCGTCACGCCCGACGACTATCTCGGCGATGTCGTCGGCGATGTGAACTCTCGTCGCGGTCAGGTGCAAGGCACCGAGCAGCGCGGCAAGAACCAGGTCGTGAATGCACTCGTGCCGCTCTCCGAGATGTTCGGATACAGTACGGATCTGCGTTCACGCACGCAGGGGCGGGCTACGTACACGATGCAGTTCGATTCGTACCAGCCCACGCCTGCAAACGTCCAGGAAGAGATCGTCGCCCGCGTCCGCGGCGAGTGATCGTCTCCTAACCCCAACCCTCAGAGAAGACAAGGAAATCCGTCATGGCCAAGGAGACGTTCGAGCGGACCAAGCCCCACGTCAACGTGGGGACGATGGGCCACATCGACCACGGCAAGACCACACTCACCGCTGCGATCACCAAGGTGCTCAGCGACAACGTCGAAGGCTCGTCCTTCACCGAGTTCGAAAACATCGACAACGCGCCTGAAGAGCGCGAGCGCGGCATCACGATCAACGTGTCGCACGTGGAGTACGAGACGGACAACCGTCACTACGCCCACGTCGACATGCCTGGTCACGCCGACTACATCAAGAACATGATCACCGGTGCGGCTCAGGTCGACGGCGCCATCCTCGTGGTGTCCGCCGCCGACGGCCCGATGCCTCAGACTCGTGAGCACGTGCTGCTCGCCCGTCAGGTCGGCGTGCCGAAGATCGTTGTTGCCCTCAACAAGGTCGACATGGTCGACGACGAGGAGCTCATCGAGCTCGTCGAGATGGAAGTTCGTGAACTCCTCAACGAGTACGACTTCCCGGGCGACGACACCCCGATCATCCAGGTTTCGGCGCTCAAGGCCCTCGAGGGCGACGCCGACTTTGCGGGCAAGATCATGGAGCTCATGGCCGAGGTCGACGAGTACGTCCCGACCCCCGAGCGTGACCTCGACAAGCCCTTCCTCATGCCGATCGAGGACGTCTTCTCGATCACCGGCCGTGGCACCGTGGTGACCGGCAAGGTTGAGCAGGGTGCAATCCACACCGGCGACTCGATCGAGATCGTGGGTATCAAGGACACCACGACCACCACCTGCACCGGTGTCGAGATGTTCCGCAAGCTCCTCGACGAGGGTCAGGCTGGCGACAACATCGGCGCCCTGCTTCGTGGCGTCGACAAGGACGAGGTCCAGCGTGGCCAGGTGCTCGCCGCTCCCGGCAGCATCACCCCGCACACCGAGTTCGAGGCCCAGGTCTACGTGCTGTCGAAGGAAGAGGGTGGCCGTCACAAGCCGTTCTTCTCCAACTACCGCCCGCAGTTCTACTTCCGCACCACCGACATCACCGGCACCATCTCCCTGCCTGACGGCACCGAGATGTGCATGCCCGGCGACAACACGGAGATGCACGTCGAGCTGATCAACCCGATCGCCATGGACGAGGGTCTGCGCTTCGCAATTCGCGAGGGCGGCCGTACCGTCGGTGCCGGCTCGGTCACCAAGATCCTCAAGTGAGCATCTGATGGCCACAGGACAGAAGATCCGAATCCGACTCAAGGCGTACGACCACGAGATCATCGATCAGTCGACGAAGAAGATCGTCGAGACGGTGAAGCGGACGCAGGCCGAACTGTCGGGTCCGATCCCGCTGCCGACCGAGAAGCATCGCTTCACGGTCATCAAGGGCCCGTTCAAGGACAAGGACTCCCGGGAGCACTTCGAGATGCGCATTCACAAGCGCCTGCTCGACATCCTGGATCCTTCGCCCAAGACGGTGGATTCCCTTCAGCGGCTCGATCTGCCTGCTGGCGTCGACATCGAGATCAAGCTCCAGCAGGGCTAGCCCCACGGCTACCCGGTTCGAGTACGAACGAACAAGCGCCCCGAGCCGCTGGCTCGGGGCGCTTGGCGTTTTGGGTCGGTGAGGTTGCCGGTGGTCGTCTCGTGCTCACCCCTCGGCGGCGTCGAGTTCGGCAACCCAGCCGAAGAGCTTCATCGCCGCCTGAGGGGCCAGGTCGCGAAGGTCGAGCATCAGTTGGGCCTTGTCGGTTTCGTCGGGCGCGATGGTGGCGATGAGCTTGCTTGCGCCGTCGAGGCGATTGGAGGAGATCCAGCTACTGAGATCTCGGTCGAGTGACCACTGATACTGGTTCATCATGCCGGCCGCACTGAAGCGGATGAAGTCCTCTCGTGCGTTCGGGAGTGGAACCACACCGCAGAGTCGGTTTCGGTCCTCGTCGGTGTCGTAGTTCAGCTCGACGTGGGCGATCAGCGCCGCGCTGAACGCAGGCTGGTAGGGCCGAGTCATCTGGGGGGTGATGAGTCCCTCTTCGAAGATCGGCTTGGTGGTGTTGTTGGGTACCGCTCGAGCCGAGCAATCGATGTGCACGGTGTTGGGCGTGGTCGGCACGGTGCCGCGCTCGAGCGTGATCCGGTCGGGGCCAATTTCGGTGACGTAGCCGAGCCGGACCACGTCTTCGATCTGCCGCAGCGCGTCGATCTCGGGTCGAGAGATCGTGGCTGCGTGGAACATCTCCGGCTCTACGTCGTCGAAGATCCGGACGAAGTAGCCACACGCCTCGAGCCGCCAGAACATGTCGTCGGGGTCGTCGGCATCGACGATCGACCGCATCATGCCGACTTGGGCACCCATCGTGTCGAAGAAGAACGGCGCCGTCATCTGCGCATTTCGACGGTCGATCAGCCAGGCGTCTCGATTCTTGATCCAGGTGATGTCGGTCGGGTCGACACCGTTGGTCAACAGCCACAGACACGCATCGATGCCGGTCTTCCCTGCTCCGATCACGACGTATCGGTCGGGTCGCTCGGTGATCGTTGGAAGATCGTTGAGGGGCATGAATCGAACCCGGTCGTCGATTGCAAAGTTGGGTGTGTGGGTGGACGGAACGCTCGTGTTGAGGTGGGTGCAGTCGACGGTCTTGCGGTGCGCCGTTGCGTGAAACCGTTCACCCGTCACCTTCGAGACGAAGGTGCCGTCACCGGTGTAGTCACACATGGGGAAGTACTGCACTCGTCCCGACGGGAGCAGGTGGTGGCGCATCACCTCGTCGAAGTACGCGGCCACGGCGGGGCCGCTCGACAGCTCCTCCAAGCCGTCGTTGAAGCCTCCGGATTCGTGACGGCCATTACTCAGCTCCATGGACGACACGCCGTAAAACGACGCCGGCTGGTGGAGCTGAACGAAGGGGTAGGCGACGTTCCAGTGGCCCCCGGGCTTGGCGTACCGGTCGATCATGATGAGCGTCGCATCCGATTCAGAGACGATGACGTCGGCAAAGGCCATCCCGACAGCACCGGTGCCAACGATCACGTAGTCGGCGGACAGTTCGGTCGTCACAGAGTCTCCTTGCGTTGGATCGCGTCCCATCTTCACTCAGCGCAGCGAGCGCTGCCACCCCGGCGAATCGGACGCGGGCCCGTGACGCGCTGAGGCCCCGAGCGGGGAAGCTCGGGGCCTCAAGGCGACAACACCCTTGGAGGGGAGAGGTGTTGACGGGGGGAGGAGTCCTAGTCCTTTCGGCCCACTCCTGTCCGATTCAAGGGAAACGCCGAAGCTCTTCTCGATTTCGGTGGGCCCTCTGGCCCGGGACGGTGGCCGAAGGTCCCGGGCCGGGTGGGGACGACGACGGTTGCGTCGGGTGACGAGCGCCCACGCGGGGTCGAGTCCCGCGGCTCTGGTACGGCGGCGCCGCTCGGCCTCACCATGGGGCGACGACGCGACACCCGCCTGAGGAACCCCCGATGACCATTCGCCTCTACCTACTCGACGACCACGAACTCGTCCGCGAAGGCCTGCGGGCGGTGCTCGGTCGGCAAGACGACATCGACATTGTGGGTGAGGCTGCAACCGCTCGAGACGGGCTCGCCGACATTGTGACGCTGCGCCCGGACGTCGCCCTGATCGAACCGCGTCTCCCCGACGGAGATGGCATCGCCCTGTGCCGTTCGATCCGCGAGCGTGTTCCGAGCGTGGCGTGTCTGATCTTGACCTCCTACAGCAACGACGACATCTTGTTGTCGGCCATCCGAGCCGATGCCGCTGGCTTCGTTGCGAAGCGGGCGGGCATCACGGACCTGATCCGCTCCATCCGGTTGGTGGCTGCGGGGGAGTCGCTGATCGACTCGGACTTGCAGCGGCACCTCCTCGATCGATTGCAGGCGGACACGCTGGAGACCGAGGCCGATCGATCGCTGGGGATGCTGAGCCCGCAAGAACGACGCTTGCTCGACCATCTCGCCGAGGGCCTCACCAATCGGCAGGTCGCGGAGCGGATGGGGCTCGCGGAAAAGACCGTCAAGAACTATGTCTCGAACCTGCTTCGCAAGCTCGACATGAGCAGCCGGACCGAAGCTGCCGTCTTCGTCACCAACCTTCGCCTCGATCGCAAACAGCGAGCGGCGATGGATGACCACTCGCCACGGGCCGAGCTCCGCGTGCGTCCGTGAGTGCGTGCGCTCAGTGCCCGCGGCCGCGGCGTTGAGCGCTTTCGCTCAGGACCGACTCCTCGACGTCGAAATGCTGGCGGTAGCCGGCAACGAACGCTTGGGCCGTGGCGGCAAAGGGCAGCGCGAGCAACGCGCCGACAACGCCGAGAAGTGCTGAACCGACGAGGACCGAGCCGTACGCAACGGCCACATGGATCTCCATGGTCTGGGCAGTGACCCGAGGCGCAAAGAGATAGTTCTCGACCTGTTGATAGGCGAAGACGGCAATGAGCACGAACAGCGCATTGCGGGGCGAGTCGATCACGGTGATGAGGATCGGAAGGGCGCCCGCGATGTAGGTGCCGATCACGGGAATGAACTGGCTGACGATGCCCACGAAGATCGCCAACGGGATCGGGAACTGCACGCCGATCACTTCGAACGCGACCCAGTGGAACGCGGCCGAGAGCAGTGCGAGGATGCCGCGGGAGTAGATGTAGCCGCCGGTCTTGTCGATGGCGAGATCCCACACCGCCAGCACCATGCGCTGCCGGCTCGGGGGCAGGAACGAGCAGACGGTGCGGCGCAGCTGTGGTCCCTCCGCAACAAGGTAGAAGGTGAACAACAGCACGGTGAAGGTCTGAAACAAGACGTTGACGATCGTCGTGCCGAGGTTGACCACGTCGTCGGCGAACCGGTTGGCCAGATCCGCGGCGCCCCCACCTTCGACGAACTCGTCGCTGATGCGCTGCAGGTCGATCTCGTCGTCGACGTTGTCTTGCAGCCACCGTTCTGCATCGTCGACGTAGCGCGGCGCCTCGTCGACGAAGCTGTTGATCTGACTCGCCATCGTGGTGCCCATCGCGGCCGAGAATCCAACGATGCCGGCGAAGATCACGAGGTAGGTGATCCACACACCGAGCCCCCGCCGGATTCCCCATCGTTCGAGACGATTGACCGCAGGCTCGATCGCGAATGAAAAAAACAGGGAGATGACAACGATGATGATGAAGCTGCGAAGGGCCCGCAGCATCCCGGTTCCGAGGTACACGACCCCCCAGCCCACCCAAAACAGCACGATGGCCTTGAGCACCCACCGCGGTACCTTGTTCCCCGCCGGTACTACCAGCGGAGCCCCTTCGTCGGTCATGGTCGGCACCTTACTCGCGGTTCGAATTTCCGCTGCTCGCCCCGGTTGGGAGAGCGCGGTTGAGCCGTTAACCTAGAAGGCTGCGTGTTCGGGCTGTGCTCGTTCACCGCCAAATCGACGTCCGTGAAGGCCTCCGGGAACCGCACGGCACAACCGAAACCAACGCTCCGCCGGGCTCGCCCGAGCGGAGCGTTCGCGTGAATCCCCCTCGGGTCCACGCAACGGATTCCGCAACGAGCCTCCGGGCTCGTTGCTATGGAGACAGCGTGGGTCCCACGCTCTGAACGTAGGAAGCAATCATGGCCACCAAGGCGATCGTCGGCGAGAAAGTCGGCATGACGCAGGTCTGGGATGACGAGAACCGCATCGTCCCGGTCACCGTGTTGCGCGTCTCCCCGTGCCGTGTCGTACAGGTCAAAACACCTGAGACCGATGGCTACAGCGCCATCCAGGTCACGCTCGGCATGCGGGACGAAGACAAACTCACCCAGCCCGAAGCGGGGCACTTTCGCAAGGCTGGCGTCGACGCCGGCCGCAAGCTCGTCGAGCTTCGCCTCGACGACGTCAGCGAGTTCACCGTCGGGCAAGAGATCGGCGCCGACATCCTCGAGCAGGGTGAGCTGGTCGACGTGACCGCGGTCAGTCGTGGTAAGGGCTTCTCCGGTGCGATGAAGCGCCACGGATTCGCCGGCGCCCCGGCCAGTCACGGTGCGCACCGGGTCCATCGCAAGCCCGGGTCGGTCGGCCAGTGCGCCACGCCCGGCCGGGTGTTCAAGGGCAAGAAGCTCCCGGGCCGTGCTGGCAACGACAAGGTCACCACCCTCAACTTGCAGGTCGTGAAGAGCGACCCCGAGGCCGAGGTCATCTTGGTGAAGGGCTCGGTGCCCGGCGCTCGCGGTTCCACCGTGATCGTCCGCAACGCGGTGAAGGGAGCCTGATCATGGCCAGCATCACGATTCAGACCCAGGCCGGCAAGAGCACCGGCGAGGCAGAGCTTGCCGACGTCGTGTTCGGTGTCGAGCCGAACATGGCGGTCATGCACCAGGTCGTCACTGCGCAGCTCGCCGCTCGCCGGGCCGGCACCCACTCCACCAAGACCCGCCGTGAGGTTCGAGGTGGCGGTGCCAAGCCGTGGCGCCAGAAAGGCACCGGCCGTTCCCGTGCCGGTACGACTCGAGCCCCGGGTTGGGTCGGCGGGGGTATCGCCCACGGCCCGAAGCCCCGCGATTACGGCCAGAAGACACCAAAGAAGATGATCAAGCTGGCGCTCGCGTCCGCGCTCTCCGATCGGGCGACCGACGGCAACGTGATCGTCGTCGACAAGTGGGACTTCGAGACCCCCAAGACCGCCGACGCCGTCGCCGCCCTGTCGGCGATCGGCGCCGAGGGCAAGGTCCTCGTCGTCTTCGGTGACGACGACGTCAACGCCTGGAAGAGCTTCCGCAACCTCACCCACGTCCATTGCCTGCACGTCGGTGAGCTCAACACCTATGACGTCTTGAACAACGACGTCGTGGTGTTCACCGAGGAAACCCTCCCGACCGGTGAGAGCGTCTCACGTGCCGCCTCCGGCGGATCCGCTGCGGAAGTCAGCGGCGAAAGCAACACCAGCAGTGAGGAAGAAGAGTGAAGGACCACCGCGACGTCCTGATTCGCCCGGTCGTTTCCGAGAAGAGCTACGGCCTTCTCGAAGAGAACGTGTACACCTTCGTCGTTGCCCCGAGCGCGTCGAAGCCCGAGATCCGCGACGCCGTCGAGACGCTCTTCGACGTGTCGGTCGTGAAGGTCAACACCCTCAACCGTCAGGGCAAGCGCAAGCGCAACCGTCGCACCGGCGGTTGGGGCCAGCGAGCCTCGCAGAAGCGTGCCCTCGTCACCCTCGCCGAGGGTGACTCGATCGATCTGTTCGAGGTCTGATCATGGCTATCCGTAAGCGCAAGCCCACGAGCCCCGGTCGTCGTTTCCAGACGTCGCCCGACTTCTCCGAGATCACCACCGACTCGCCCGAGAAGAGCTTGCTGGCGCCGAAGTCCAAGACCGGTGGCCGCAACAACTACGGCCGCAAGACCAGCCGTCATCGCGGCGGCGGCCACAAGCAGCAGTACCGCATCATCGATTTCAAGCGGACGAAGGACGGCGTTCCTGCGACCGTCGCGTCGATCGAGTACGACCCCAACCGCACGTGCAACATCGCCCTTCTGCACTACCACGACGGCGAGAAGCGCTACATCCTTGCGCCCCGTGATCTGCAGGTCGGCGACAAGTTGATGTCGGGTCAAGGCGCGGAGATCCGTCCGGGCAACGCCTTGCCGCTGCGATACGTTCCGGTCGGTACGACCGTGCACAACGTTGAGCTGCGGGCCGGCGCTGGCGCCAAACTGGGCCGCTCGGCTGGCACCGCCATTCAGCTCGTTGCCAAGGAGGGCGATTTCGCCACGTTGCGTCTCCCCAGCACCGAGATGCGTCGAGTTCCGATCGACGCCCGGGCCACGGTCGGCGAAGTGGGCAATGCCCAACACGAGCTCGTCAAAATCGGCAAGGCTGGCCGTAACCGCTGGAAGGGCGTCAAGCCCCAGTCCCGCGGTGTCGTCATGAACCCCGTCGACCACCCCCACGGCGGTGGCGAAGGCAAGACCTCGGGTGGCCGCCATCCGGTCTCCCCCTGGGGCAAGCCCGAGGGCCGAACCCGCCGTTCCAACCAAGAGTCCGACAAGTTGATCGTGCGCCGTCGCCGGACGCGCGGTTCGCGGAGGTAACCGTCATGCCGCGCAGCCTGAAGAAGGGTCCGTTCGTCGACGATCATCTGCTCAAGAAGATCGACGCGCTGAACGAGACCGGCGAAAAGAAGGTCATCAAGACCTGGAGTCGCCGCTCCACCATCATCCCCGACATGATCGGTCACACGCTGGCCGTTCACGACGGGCGCAAGCACGTCCCGGTGTATGTCACCGAGGCAATGATCGGGCACAAGCTTGGTGAGTTCGCCCCCACCCGCACGTTCAAGTTCCATGCGGGTCAGGAACGAGGAGCCCGTCGCTGATGGCCGGTCCCAAGACGAACGAACGCCCGGGCACTCGCGCCAAGGTCACCTACGTCCGGACCTCGGCGTACAAGGCCCGTGAGGTCCTCAACCTCATCCGGGGCAAGTCCTACGGCGAAGCCGCCGAGATCCTCGAATTCTCCGAGCGAGGCGTGTCCGAGGACATCTTGAAGGTCCTCGACTCCGCCGTCGCCAATGCCGAGCACAACGACAACCAGGTCGCGGAGGAGCTCTACGTGTCTGCGTGCTACGCCGACGAGGGCCCGACGCTCAAGCGGTGGCGTCCCCGTGCTCGTGGTCGTGCCACCCGCATTCGCAAGCGCACCTGCCACATCACGGTCATCGTGAGTCGCTACGACGACGAGATGCTCGAACGCATTCGCAACCGCGAAGCCGCCACCGGCCGCTCCGGTAGTAGCCAGGCGGCCGAGGCCCGCCGCGCCCGCGTCGCGCAGTCCAAGGCCCGTCAGGCAGAAGATGACGTCGAGGTCGATGACGACGACGTGAGCGTCGAGGATCAGGCCGACGAGATCGTCACCGCCACCGCCGCCGAGATGGAAGCGGCCGGCGACGACTACGACGCCGAGAAGGCCGACAGTGACCAGGACTCCGTCGTCGATGCCGACGACGAATCTCCGTTCGGTCCGCTCAGCCATGCGCCGCTCGATGATCCCCAGGAGATGCCCGAGGGCTATCCGATCAAGGGCAACGCCGACTCGATGAAGTTCCACCGTCCCGACGGTCGTTGGTACGAACAGACCGTCGCTGAGGTCTGGTTTGCCACCGCCGAGGCCGCCGAAGAGGCCGGCTTCGTCGAGGCAGGCAAGTCAGCACCGGCGGCCGGCGACACCGACGCCGAGGAAGAGGAGTAAGTCACATGGGACAGAAGGTCAACCCGTACGGCTTCCGCCTCGGGATCACCACCGACTGGAAGAGCCGCTGGTTTGCGGATCGCCAGGAGTACGCCGACAACGTCATCGAGGACTTCAAAATCCGCGATTACCTGATGAATGAGCTGCCCCATGCGGCCATCAGCCGGGTCGAGGTCGAGCGCACCCGCGAGCGGTTGCGGGTCGATGTGCACACCGCCCGCCCGGGCATCGTGATCGGTCGCCGTGGCTCCGAAGCCGACCGGCTGCGTGCCGGGCTCACCAAGATCTCGGGCAACGCCAAGGTTCAGCTCAACATTCAAGAGATCAAGCAGCCCGAGCTCGACGCAGCGCTGATCGCCCAGGGTGTCGCTGACCAGCTCGCCGGTCGTGTTGCGTTCCGCCGGGCCATGAAGCGGGCCGTGCAAAACGCTCAGAAGGCCGGCGCGCTCGGCATCCGGGTTCAGTGCTCGGGGCGGCTCGGCGGTTCTGAGATGGCTCGTACCGAGTGGTATCGCGAAGGCCGCGTGCCGTTGCACACTCTGCGGGCCGATGTCGACTACGGCTTCCGTGAGGCCAAGACCACCTACGGCCGTATCGGCGTGAAGGTCTGGTTGTACAAGGGCGACATCCTTCCGTACAAGACGCAGACCGACGACAAGGCCACGCTCGAAGCCGCAATGGCTGCTGGTGAGACGTCCGGCCAGAGCACCAAGCCCCGCAAGGTCGTGTCGAGCGCCGCTCGCAAGCGCGTCGCCACACCCGAGACCGAGGCTGCCGACAACGAGGTCGATGAGGAGCCGGCACCGCTCATCAAGGAAGCCGACCCTGAATTCGAACGCCTGCTCGACGAGGAAGACGCCATCGAAGCGTCGACTCGGGAGCAGTCCGAGACCCCGAACTTCCGGGCGAGCGACTGAGGTACTCATCATGTTGATGCCCAAGAAGGTCAAGCATCGTAAGCACCACCGGGGACGGTTGAAGGGCGGCGCCAAGGGCGCGACCGAAGTCAGCTACGGCGACTACGGCATTCAGGCCCTCGAGCCCGGCTGGATCACCGCCCGCCAGATCGAGGCGGCCCGTATCGCCATGACCCGCCACATCAAGCGTGGCGGCAAGGTGTGGATCAACGTCTTCCCCGACAAGCCGATCACGCAGAAGCCGGCCGAGACCCGCATGGGTTCGGGTAAGGGCAACCCCGAGAAGTGGGTCGCCGTCGTCCGTCCCGGCCGCGTCATGTTCGAGCTGTCGTACCACGACGAAGAAATCGCTCGGGCTGCGATCAACCGTGCCATCCAGAAGCTGCCGATCAAGGCCCGCTTCGTCAAGCGTGAGGAGGGGTTCTAATGGCCAAGGCCAAGGCCCTCGCCGAACTCAGCGACACCGACCTCGAGCAGCAGCTGCTCGACAGCAAGGAAGAGCTGTTCAACCTGCGCTTCCAGTTCGCGACTGGTCAGCTCGAGAACTCGGCCCGTCTCAAGACGGTCAAGAAGGAAATCGCCCGCGTGCACACCGAGCTCCGGGCCCGTGAAATCGCCGCCGCAGAATCGTTGGAAGACGCTGCGCTGGCCACTGATGGAGAGGGTGCCTGATGTCTGAGGCAACCGATACCCGCGACAACGCCCGCAAGGTTCGTGAGGGCGTCGTCGTGTCCGACAAGATGGACAAGACCGCCGTGGTCGAGACCATCGACCGCGTGCGCCATCGCCGTTACGCCAAGACCGTGCAGCGCAACAAGAAGCTCCACGTCCACGACGAGGAGAACACCCTGAACGTGGGTGATCGTGTTCGCGTGCAGGAGACTCGGCCGCTGTCGAAGAACAAGCGCTGGCGTCTCGTCGAAATCCTGGAGCGTGCGAAGTGATCCAGCAGGAATCCCGTCTTCGGGTCGCCGACAACTCGGGCGCCAAGGAGGTCTTGTGCATCAAGGTCCTCGGTGGGTCGAAGCGTCGCTACGCATCGATCGGCGACGTCTTCGTCGCCACGGTCAAGGATGCGATCCCGGGCGCCCAGGTCAAGAAGGGCGATGTCGTGAAGTGCGTCGTCGTTCGTGTCAAGAAAGAGAAGCGTCGCCCGGATGGGAGCTACATCCGTTTCGACGAGAACGCTGCGGTGCTGATCAATGATCAGAAGCAACCGCGTGGCACCCGCATCTTCGGCCCCGTGGGTCGTGAGCTTCGCGAGAAGCAGTTCATGCGGATCGTGTCGCTCGCCCCGGAGGTTTTGTGATGAGCACAGCGAAGAGCCGAGAGGCAGTGTGATGGCTGGCATGAAGATCATCAAGGGTGACCGCGTTGTCGTGCTTGCGGGCAAGGACAAGGGTGCCGAGGGCGTGGTGCAGTCGGCCATGCCGGAGACCGGCAAGGTCATCGTCGAAGGCGTCAACGTCGCCAAGAAGCATCAGGCGCCAACCCGCGCCGATCAGCAGGGCGGCATCATCGACAAGGCGATGCCGATCGACGTGTCGAACGTCGCGCTGCTGAGCCCCAAGGACGGCAAGGCCACTCGCGTTGGCTACAAGGTCCTCGACGATGGCAGCAAGGTTCGTATCTGCAAGCGCACCGGTGAGGAGATCAAGTGAGCACCACGACGATCGTCCCGCGATTGCGGACGAAGTACAACGACGAGATCCGAGACCAGCTCAAAGAGACCCTCGAACTCGACAACATCATGTTGGTTCCCAAGATCGAGAAGATCGTGCTCAACATGGGCGTCGGCGACGCCGTCGGTCAGGCCAAGCTCCTCGAGGGGGCGCTGTCCGACATGGAGACCATCGCTGGCCAAAAGCCGGTGATCACCCGGGCCAAGAAGAGCCTTGCCAGCTTCAAGCTGCGCGAGGGCCAGGCGATCGGCTGCAAGGTCACCCTCCGGGGCGACCGGATGTATGAATTCCTCGATCGCCTGATGTCGCTGGCGATTCCCCGAATTCGCGACTTCCGCGGCCTGCCGCCCAAGTCATTCGACGGCAACGGCAACTACACGTTCGGTGTGACCGAACAGCTCATGTTCCCCGAAATCGACTACGACAAGGTCGACACCACCCGGGGAATGGACATCACGATCGTCACCACGGCGAAGTCGAACGAGCACGGCAAGGCCCTGCTCGATGCGTTCAACTTCCCGTTCCGACGCGAGGGGCAGTGACCCATGGCGAAAAAAGCACTCATCGAAAAGCAGCAGCGCACGCCGAAGTACAAGGTTCGGCAGTACACGCGGTGTGCCAAGTGCGGCCGACCCCGTGCGGTGTACCGCAAGTTCGGCCTGTGCCGGATTTGTTTGCGAGAAATGGCTCACGCCGGCGAACTGCCGGGCGTCAAGAAGGCCAGCTGGTAAGGGAGGCGTACGACGATGACGATGACTGATCCAATCGCCGACATGCTCACCCGCATCCGCAACGCCAACGTTGCGATGCACGACGAGGTGACCATGCCGTCGTCCAAGCAGAAGGTGGCGCTGGCCAAGGTCCTCCAGGACGAGGGATACATCACCTCGTTTGCCGAGGCCGAGAACGGCGACAAGCCCGGCAAGACGCTGACCATCGAGATGAAGTACAGCCCCGAACGGGACCGTGTCATCTCTGGCCTTCGGCGCGTGTCCAAGCCCGGTCTGCGCGTGTATCGCCAGCGCAACGAGATTCCCCGCGTTCAGGGTGGTCTCGGCGTGGCGGTGCTCTCGACCAACAAGGGCCTCATGTCCGACCGCGAAGCACGGAAGAACCGCATGGGCGGCGAAATCCTGTGCTTCGTGTGGTGAGGAGCGCGCCATGTCACGTGTAGGAAACGCACCCATCACCGTTCCCGGTGGTGTCGACATCTCGATCGACGGCTCGTCGATCACGGTGAAGGGTTCCAAAGGGGAGCTCTCCCGAGAGCTGCCCGGCGGCATCGTCGCCGCGATTGACGACGGCACCTTGACGGTGACTCGGCCCGACGACTCCAAGGAATCTCGCGCCTATCACGGCCTGTGCCGCTCGCTGATCCAAAACATGATCGTCGGCGTCAACGAGGGGTTCATCAAGGAGCTCCAGATCCAAGGCGTCGGCTATCGAGCGACGGCCAAGGGTTCCAACGCCCTCGAACTGGCGCTTGGCTTTAGCCACCCTGTCAGCATCGAGGCCCCCGAAGGCATCGAGTTCGAAGTTCCCGCCCAAACCCAGATCCTGGTCAAGGGCATCGACAAGCAGCTTGTGGGCCAGGTCGCAGCTGACATCCGCAAGTGGCGCAAACCCGAGCCGTACAAGGGCAAGGGCATTCGCTACAAAGACGAGCGGGTCATCCGCAAGGCCGGAAAGGCGGCGAAGTGATGCACCGTTCATTCGCTGTCCGCCTGGACGGCGCCAACAGCACTGCCGGAAAGGCGGCGAAGTAGTCATGGCCGTTTCCGCAAAGAAGCGTCGCGACGATCGGATTCGTCGGCACAACCGGGTTCGCAAGAACCTCCGGGGAACTGCCGAACGGCCTCGTGTCGCCGTGTTTCGTTCCAACAAGCACATCTCCGCCCAGGTGATCGACGACATCGCCGGCGTGACCCTCGCTGCGGTGTCGACCACCGAATCGGCGCTGCGTGGCGATGTGAACAGCAATATCGATGCGGCCAGCAAGGCCGGGGCTCTGCTCGCTGAGCGGGCCAAGGCGGCGGGCGTCAGTTCCGTCGTGTTCGACCGTGGCGGCTTCCGCTACCACGGCCGGGTGGCGGCGCTTGCCGACGCTGCCCGTGAGGGAGGACTGGAGTTCTGATGGCTTTCCAACGAAACGAACGCGAACCGAACCCGCGCGATGGTGGTGAAGGGCTCCGCGAATCCCGCGTCATCAACATCAACCGCGTGGCCAAGGTCGTCAAGGGCGGCCGCCGCTTTGCCTTCACCGCACTCGTGGTGATCGGTGACGGCGCTGGTCAGGTCGGTCTCGGCTACGGCAAGGCCAAGGAGGTGCCCCTCGCCATCCAGAAGGGCACCGAAGAGGCTCGCCGCAACCTGTTCAGCGTGCCGATGGCTGGCACCACGATCGTGCATGAGACGATCGGCGAGCTCGGCGCTGGTCGAGTTCTGCTGAAGCCTGCTGCTCCCGGTACCGGCGTGATCGCTGGTGGCGCGGCTCGCGCCATCCTCGAAGAGGCCGGCATCGCCGACGTGCTGTGCAAGTCGCTTGGCTCGCCGAACCACATCAATGTGGCCCGCGCCACCATCAATGGCCTGAAGGGCCAGCGTCGCCCCGACGAGGTTGCTCGTCTGCGTGGCCTCGATCCCGAGGAGTTCCTCCCCGGTGCGCTGTGGCAGGCCTACCAAGAAAGCGAGCGCGGCGAGCACAAGCCGGCCGCCCTCGTCGAGGAGGACTGATGGCGATCAAGGTGACCCAGCTCAAGAGCAACATCGGCTGCAAGCCCAAGCAGCGGGGTACGTTGCGTGCCCTCGGTCTGCGCGGCATCGGCCGTTCCAACACCCTTCCGGACCGTCCCGAGATCCGCGGCATGATCGCTCGGGTCCCGCATCTCGTGTCGGTCGAGGAAGTGCCTGACTCCGGGAATGGAGACTGACGATGGCGATTCGCATTCATGATCTCGAGCCCGCTGATGGCTCGAACAAGCGAGGCAAGCGCAAGGCTCGTGGTATCGGCGGCAAGGGCGGTAAGACCGCCGGCCGTGGCACCAAGGGCCAGCGCGCCCGCAACACGGTGCCGGTTGGCTTCGAGGGTGGTCAGATGCCCTTGATCCAGCGGGTTCCGAAGCTGCGTGGCTTCACCAACCCGTTCCGTGTCGAGTACCAGGCGATCAACCTGGACACGATCGCCGAGTCTGGCCTCAGTGAGATCACCCCGGAGATCTTGCTCGACAAGGGCCTCGTGTCGAAGGGTGCGTTGGTCAAGATCCTCGGTCGTGGTGAGCTCAGCTCTGCCGTCACCGTGAAGGCACATGCCTTCTCGAAGGCGGCCGAAGCAGCTATCACCGGCGCCGGAGGTACTGTCGAAGTGCTGCCCAAGCCGTTCGGGGTTCGCCCGTCGCACGGCAGCTACAACCAGCACACCAACCGATGATCTTTGGCGGGCACCTCCGGGTGCCCGCTCCGGTCTGCTTCGGCTGACCGGGCTGCGTTCGAGGAGCACCGCATGCTGCAACGAGTTCTGAACATCTTCCGGATCGATGATCTGCGGAACAAGATTCTGTTCACGCTGATGATCATTGCGATCTACCGGCTCGGCGCGTTCATTCCGGCGCCGGGTGTCGACATCGAAGCGGTGCAGCAGCTTCGTGACTCTGCCAATCAGGGCGGCATTCTCGGGTTCATGCAGCTCTTCTCGGGCGGTGCGCTCACCCAGTTCGCGGTGTTCGCACTCGGGATCATGCCCTACATCACCGCGTCGATCATCATGCAGATCCTCGGCGTGGTCATCCCTCGCATCGAGCAGTGGCAACAGCAAGGTGCCGTCGGTCAGCGCAAGATCACCCAGTGGACTCGCTACCTGACGATGATGATCGCCGTGGTGCAGTCGACGTCGTTCGCCTTCTTGTTCCACAGCGGCGGCCTCACCGGTGGCGCCGACCTTCTGCCTCGGTTCAACGCCTGGACCGTCTTCGTCGTGGTGCTCACGCTCACGACCGGGACCGCGTTGCTCATGTGGATGGGCGAGCTCATCACCCAGCGCGGCATCGGCAACGGCATGTCCTTGCTGATCTTCGCATCGGTCGTTTCGACCCTTCCCGCTCAGGGGGCCTTGGTGCAAGCCGAGAACGGCACCGTGCCGCTGGTGATCCTCATCGCGGTTGCGGTCGTGTTGCTGGTGTGCATCGTCTTCGTCGAGCAGGGCCAGCGCCGGATTCCGGTCCAGTTCGCCAAGCGGGTCGTGGGCAAGCGGATGTATGGCGGCCAGAGCACCTACATCCCGCTCAAGGTCAATCAGTCCGGCGTGATCCCGATCATCTTTGCCAGTTCTGTGCTGTACCTTCCGAATCTGATCGCAGTGGCCCTGCCCGATTCGGGGGTGTGGGGTTCGATCCAACGCTGGGTCGACGGCAACCTGGCCGACCCGACCTCGCCGGTCTACCTCTTCTTCTTCGGCCTGATGATCATCGGCTTCGCCTACTTCTACACGGCGATCTCGTTCGACCCGGCGAAGCAGGCCGACACCATCCGCAAGCAGGGTGGCTTCATTCCTGGCATTCGCCCCGGCCCTCAGACCGAGCGCTATCTGGCCAAGATCTTGTCTCGCATCACCTTCCCCGGTGCCTTGTTCATCGCTGCCGTCGCGCTTGTGCCGTCGATCCTCATCGCGGCCACGATCGGCACCCCCGGGGCTGACCAGGGTGGGCACGGCGGTGGCGCGGGCGGCTTCGCCTTTGGCGGTATCTCGTTGCTCATCGCGTCGGGCGTTGCGCTCGAGACCATGAAGCAGATCGACAGCCAGCTGATGATGCGCAACTACGAAGGCTTCTTGAAGTGACAGCGTTGCGCATGGTCATTCTCGGCCGGCAGGGTTCAGGCAAGGGCACCCAGTCGGGCCGTGTGGCCGAGTCCTATGGCTGTGTGCATCTCTCCACCGGCGACGTTTTGCGTGCCGCGGTCGATGCGGGCACCGAGCTCGGTCAGCAGGCGGCTGGCATCATGAACGCCGGTGGGCTTGTCGGCGACGACATCATGATCCCGCTGGTTGCTGAGCGGCTCGCCCAAGACGACATTGTCTCGGGTGGCGTTTTGCTCGACGGTTTCCCCCGGACGGCCGAACAGGCCAACGGACTCGAAGCCATGCTGGCCGACCTCGGTCAGGATCTCACGGTTGCGATCAACCTCGACGTTCCGGTCGAGGAGGTCACCCAACGAATGATGGCTCGGGGTCGTGAAGACGACACCGAGGAAGCCATCACCCGCCGTTTGAGCCTCTATGAGGAGCAAACGGCGCCACTGCTCGACTGGTTCGCCGAACGGGGCCTGTTGGCCACGGTCGACGGGTTGGGCGAGGAAGACGACGTGTTCGCCCGCCTCAGGGAGACCATCGAGTCCCGCATGTCCTAGATCTCGAGTGGGTTGGTCAGCTCCGGTGTCGCCGGTAGCGTTAACGACTGGCCTATGACCAGGTCGCCACGGAGATCCCTTGCGGTCACCGTGTTTTCAGGAGGTTCAACTCTGCCGAAGCCCAAAGAAGATGCCATCGTCCTCGAGGGGACCGTTACCGAATCGCTCCCGAACGCCATGTTCCGGGTCGAGCTCGAGAACGGTCATGAAGTGCTTGCCCACATCAGCGGAAAGATGCGCATGCATTACATCCGTATCCTCCCCGGCGATCGCGTCCAGGTGGAGCTGACTCCGTACGACCTCCAGCGGGGTCGTATCACCTATCGCTACAAGTGATCTCCGGCCTGGCGGCCCGGGACCACCACGACACACAAACACCACGTTCGGCCGAGTCATCGGCCACAAGATTCGGCCGCTGTGGCGGCTGGGAGCATCATGAAGGTTCGATCTAGCGTCAAGAAGATCTGCGACAAGTGCAAAGTCATCCGTCGACACGGTCGTGTGATGGTCATTTGCGAAAACCCGCGTTGCAAGCAGCGGCAGGGCTGAGCCATGGCACGTATCAGCGGCGTCGACATCCCGCGCGAAAAGCAGGTGGGCATCAGCCTCACCTACATCTACGGCATCGGTCGCAAGGTTGCCCTCGACGTGTGCGAGGCGACCCAGATCGATTCCACGACCCGAGTCCGTGACCTCACCGACGACGAGGTCGCCAAGCTCCGCACCTTCATCGATGAGCAGCTCAATGTGGAAGGCGACCTCCGCCGCGAGGTGAGCCAAGACATCAAGCGCAAGATGGAGATCGGTTGCTACCAGGGCCTGCGCCACCGTCGTGGTCTGCCGGTCCGTGGTCAGCGCACCCACACCAATGCCCGTACCCGCAAGGGCCCCAAGAAGACCGTTGCCGGCAAGAAGAAGTGACGTATTAGATCATGGCTACTCCTACCCGCCGCCCACGTAAGCGTCAGAGCAAGAACGTCACGCATGGCGTGGCGCACATCAAGAGCTCGTTCAACAACACCATCATCTCCATCACCGACCAGCGCGGTGACGTGATCGCATGGGCCTCGGCCGGCAACGTCGGCTTCAAGGGCTCCCGCAAGTCGACTCCGTTCGCTGCCCAGATGGCGGCCGAGAAGGCGGCTCGTGCCGCCATGGAGCACGGCGTGCGCAAGGTCGATGTGCAGGTCAAGGGCCCGGGCTCGGGCCGTGAGACCGCGATTCGTTCCATTCAGCAGGCCGGCATCGAGGTGACCGGCATCAAGGACTGCACGCCGATCCCGCACAACGGCTGCCGTCTCAACAAGCGGCGGAGGGCCTGACATGTCGCGCTACACCGGACCTCGCGCTCGCGTTTCGCGGCGCCTCGGAACCAACATTTGGGGCACCAAGGGCGAAACGATCGCCCTCGACAAGCGTCCCTACCCGCCCGGCGAACATGGTCGCAGTCGTCGTCGCGGCTCGGTCAGTGAATACCTGCTGCAGCTCCAGGAGAAGCAGAAGGCTCGCTTCAGCTACGGCCTCACCGAGCGTCAGTTCCGCAACATTTTCGCCGAAGCGTCGCGTCGCCAGGGCGTGACCGGCGAGAACATGCTGCGGTTCCTCGAGTTGCGTCTCGACAATGTGATCTACCGAGCTGGCTGGGCGGCGACTCGTCCTCAGGCCCGCCAGTTCGTCGGCCACGGCCACATCAATGTCAACGGTCGGCGCGTCGACATTCCGTCGTATCGCCTCCGCAAGGGCGACGTCGTGGAGCTGCGTCCCGCAGCCCAGGACTTCACCGTCGTACAGTGGAACCTCGATGTCTTGGATCGCACGCCGCCGGCGTGGCTCGATCGCAACGAGCAGTTCCAGGTCACCGTGCGCGAGCTGCCCATTCGTGAGCAGATCGACATCCCCGTCCGCGAACAGCTCATCGTCGAGCTCTACTCGAAGTAGCAGAGGTACCTGTGCTCGTCATCCAGCGACCCACTGTCGAAGCCACCGACGAGGCGGAGGGCAACCTCCAACGCTTCGCCGTCGGCCCGCTCGAGCCCGGCTTCGGTCACACCATCGGCAACTCGCTTCGCCGCACGCTGCTGTCGTCCATTCCGGGCGCCGCGGTCACGCAGGTGCGTTTCGACGATGCCCTGCATGAGTTCGACACCATCACCGGTGTTGCGCAGGACGTCACCGACATCATCTTGAACCTCAAGGACCTTGTCCTTGTCGTCCACAGCGACGAGCCCGTCACCTTGCGGCTCGATGCCCGTGGTCCCGCCGACGTCACTGCGGCCGATATTCAGCCGCATCCCGACGTCGAGGTGCTCAACAGCGAGCTGGCCCTGGCCACCCTCAACACCAAGGGCCGGTTGGCCATCGATCTGACCGTTCAGAACGGTCGCGGCTATGTGTCGGCCGACAAGAACAACACCAGCTCGACCATCGGGGTCATCCCGATCGACTCGATCTACTCGCCGGTTCGCCGCGTGAGCTTCGAGGTTGAATCCACTCGTGTTGAGCAGTCCACTGACTACGACCGTCTCGTTCTCGAGATCGAGACCGACGGATCGATCAGCCCCCGCGAAGCGCTTGCGTCCGCCGGCGGCACGCTCCGTGCGCTCGTACAGCTCGTCGAAGAGATGAGCGATGAACCCCAGGGCCTCGAGCTCGGTGAGGCCGTGCAGGTCGCGTCGGGCGGGCCTGACATGGAACTCCCCATCGAAGACCTCGAACTCTCCGAGCGTCCTCGCAACTGCCTCAAGCGTGCCCAGGTCAACACCGTGGGCGAGCTGTTGCAAAAGAGCGAAGACGATCTTCTCGCCATCACCAACTTCGGCCAGAAGAGCCTCGACGAGGTCATCGAGAAGCTTGACGAGCGAGGCCTCTCGCTCCGGAATCGAGACTGATCATGCCTGCACGTCCCAAGAAGGGCGCCCGCTTCGGCGGCAGCTCTGCTCACCAGAAGGCCATGATGGCCAATCTCGTCGCCAGCCTCATCGCGGCTGAGCGCATCACCACGACCGAAGCCAAGGCCAAGGCCATGCGCCCGATCGCGGAGAAGATGATCACCAAGGCAAAGAAGGGCGGCGTGCACAACCATCGCAACGTCGTGAAGTTCCTTCGTGACCGCGAGATGGCAACCAAGCTGTTCGACGAAATCGGACCTCGATACGCCGAGGAAGAGCGCAACGGCGGGTACCTCCGCATCATCAAGCTCGATCCCCGGTCCGGCGACAACGCCCCGATGGCGCTGGTCGAACTCGTCTGAGCCATCGCTTCGGCGTTGCGGCCTGGGCCCCGCTTCGGCGGGGCGTTCGCCGTTTTCGGCCGCTGCTGTCCACCTCTAGCCTGAGCCGGTGACCACCCGAAGCGTGCTCCCTCCTCCTGCGGGACATGTGCGCGTCCGGATGACGGTTGCCTATGACGGCACGCCGTTCCACGGCTTCGCAACCAACCCGGGGGTCGAGACGGTGCAGGACGCCATCGAAGCCGTGCTCGAGACGGTTTTGCGTCAGCCAACGCCAATCACCTGCGCGGGTCGGACCGACCGGGGGGTGCATGCCCAAGGTCAAGTTGTCAGCTTCGATGCCGACGCCGGCCACTTCGAGCCGATGGCGCTCACCCGTGCGCTCAACCGCATGCTCGCGCCGTCGATTGCCGTGCGAGGCGTCCGTCGGGTGGCTGATGACTTCGACGCTCGCTTCTCCTGTGTCGCTCGCAGCTACCGCTATCGGGTGTTGAATGCCGCCACCCCGGATCCGCTCGTCCACCATCTCGTATGGCATGTGCGCGAACCCCTCGATCTCGCCGCCATGCAACTCGCGGCCGATGCGATCCTTGGCGAGCACGACTTCAGCACCTTCTCCAAACGGAACAAGTCCAAGCCGAAGGAGACCTACGTTCGCACGGTGCAGCATGCGCACTGGTCCGCAAACGGTCCGACGGTCTCGCTGGACATCCGGGCCGGTGCCTTCACGCACCAAATGGTCCGAAGCCTGGTGGGGATGTTCGTCGAGATCGGTCGCGGTCGGCGACGAGCGGTCGACATGGGGGGCGCCTTGCGGGCCCGTGATCGTGCGGTTGTGCCGAGCCCCGCCCCACCCCGGGGGCTGGTCTTGGCCACGGCCCACTACCACGACGACGCCTAGTGCCCGCGGATTTCGCGGCACATGCCGATTGGAGTTGCCCGGTCGTCCCCGTAGGCTTGACCGTCGGTCCTGAGCGCCCCCTGTTCGGCGACGGATCTCATCAGCTCGATTTCGTTCCGCGGAGGAACACCCGTGACCACCTACACCCCGAAAGCCAGCGAGATCGAACGCTCCTGGCACGTCGTCGACGCCGAGGGCCTCGTGCTCGGCCGCCTCGCCACCGAGGTTGCCAACATCTTGCGTGGCAAGCACAAGCCGACCTACACGCCCAACCTCGACACCGGTGATCACGTCATCATCGTGAACGCCGACAAGGTGGTGCTCACCTCGGGCAAGGCGGAAAAGAAGATGGTTCACCGCCACAGCGGTTACCCCGGCGGCCTCAAGAGCGAGACCTACGCAGAGAAGATGGCCCGCAAGCCTGAGCAGGCCGTGCTCGACACCATTCGGGGCATGCTTCCAAAAACTCGCCTCGGCCGAGCACAGATCTCCAAGCTCAAGGTGTACGCCGGCCCGACGCACCCGCACGCTGCGCAGAACCCGCAGCCGCTCGAGATCGCCCACGCCATGTACGAAGCCCGCACCTGACCGCGACGGACCGAGAAGAGACACTGAGATGACTACCCCGCTCTGCCAGACCACCGGACGTCGCAAGCGCTCCGTCGCCCGTGTCCGTTTCCGGGCCGGCTCCGGCGCGGTGACGGTCAACGGACGGCCCGTCGACGACTACTTCCCGTCGAAGGTTCAGCGCGAAGCGCTGCTCGAGCCGCTCGAGATCACCGAAACCGCAGCCAACTACGACATCGACGCCACCATCCACGGCGGCGGAACGACCGGCCAGGCGGGCGCCTTGCGGCTCGGTATTGCCCGTGGCCTGGTTGAGCTCGACGGCGAGCATCGCGACTCGCTGAAGAAGGCCGGATTCTTGACTCGCGATCCTCGCAAGAAGGAAAGCAAGAAGTACGGCCTCAAGAAGGCCCGCAAGGCTCCGCAGTACAGCAAGCGCTGATCAGGGTTCGTCACCTGTTGGTGGTGTGACCCTCACGTTCGGCACCGACGGCATGCGCGGCGACGCCCGCGACGTGCTGACTCCCGAGCCCGTGCGCGCCCTCGCGCAGGCGGGCGCAGAGCTTCTGGGTGAGGACGGATTCGCAGTCGGGCGTGACCCTCGCGTGTCGGGTCCTGCGCTCGCCGAGGCGGTGCATCGGGGGGTGGCCGCCGCCGGCGGCTCGTCGGTCGACCTCGGTGTGTTGCCCACACCGGCGGTTGCGAGGTGGTGTGCGGCCCACGGCGTGGCCGGCGCCATGATCTCCGCGTCGCACAACCCGTGGCACGACAACGGCATCAAGTTCTTCGCGCCGGGTGGCGCGAAGCTCGACGACGCAACGCAGGATCACATCCAGGTGCGGTTCGAGGAGCTTCGGTCGACGACGCTGCCTGGAGGGAACCCGAGGGTCGATGACCGCCATGCGGCTGCCGTCGACGCGCACGTCGATGCCATTGTCTCGAGTCTCGACGGGCGCCGACTCGACGGTCTTCATGTGGTGGTCGACGCCGCGAACGGTGCGGCGTCGGACGTCGGTCCGGTCGCACTCGAACGTCTCGGCGCCACCGTGACGGTCATCCATGCCGAGCCCGACGGCATCAACATCAATGACGGATGCGGGTCAACGCACCCCGAGTCGTTGCAGGAGGCGGTCGTGGCGCACGGGGCTGATCTCGGCGTGGCGTTCGACGGGGACGCCGACCGGATGTTGGCCGTCGACGGAGACGGTGCTCTGGTCGACGGCGACCAGATCCTTGCGATGTGTGCCCTCGATGCGCAACGCCGAGGACGCCTCGCCGGCGATGCCGTCGTTGTCACGGTGATGACCAACCTCGGGTTTCGGCGGTCGATGGACACCGCCGGTATCACTGTCGTCGACACCAAGGTCGGTGATCGCTACGTCCTGGAGGCGCTCGACGCGAAGGGCCTGTCGCTTGGTGGCGAGCAGTCGGGGCACGTCATCTTTCGAGCGTTGGCGTCGACCGGTGATGGGGTGCTGACCGCCGCCCAGCTGCTCGATGTCGTGGCCCGTGCCGATCAACCGCTGGCCTCGCTCGCGGCGGCGGCGATGACCAGGCTTCCCCAGGTCTTGGTCAACGTGCGCGTGACCGAACGTCCGGCCGACGTCGATGGTCCGATGGCACCGTTCGTGCAGGCTTCTCGTGACCGTATGGCCGGCCGTGGACGGGTCCTGATTCGGTCGTCGGGTACTGAGCCCCTCATCCGGGTCATGGTCGAGGCCGAGACCGACGCGGAAGCACGAATGGAAGCCGACGGTCTCGCGTCTGCGGTCGAGGCGTTGTTCGGGTAGCGGAACGAGCCCCCGACCGGCTGCGACCCGACTCGCCCCGTACACTCATCCCGGGGGGCGCGGCCCCAACTGACTTGCTTCTGGGAGGCATCTGCCCATGTGCGGAATCATTGCGGTGGTCAGGCGACCATCGACCCGATCCACCCCAACCGCCGACGAGGTTCTGGCGCTGGTAACCGATCAGGCCGCGACCATCGTGGGCGCCGCTGACCCAACCGCTGCCCTGATCGCCGTTGGCGATCGCCTCGCCGCTGCGAACGCCTTGCTTCAGGGGGTTCCCGGCCTTCGTCTCATGGTCGCTGAGCCGTCGCTCGGACCCGCGCTGGTTCACCACTGCGATGAGATCCTCGCCGAGGTTGCCCGAGAGGAGCGGCGTCTCGAGTCTGATGGCGGTCTCGCCACCGCCGCCCTCGAAGCACGAAACCAGGCTCTGATCGCCGTTCGCGATGGCGTATGGGCCATCACCCGAGACCGACTCCGGGCCGCTGCAGTGGTCACCGACCTGTCGGGTGGCGCCACTGCTACCGGAGCGCTCGAGGCGTTTCTGTCGATTCATCAGGCGCTGTCGGCAATCGATCGGCTCGAGGTGCGCGGCCGCGACAGTGCCGGGCTCCATGTTCTCGTGCACCACCACGCGCTCGACCTGGACGATCCCGTCATCGCCGCGGAAATCACTCGACGCTCGGCCGATCCAAACTTCGGCACCGGCTCGGTGCGGGTGGTCGACGGCGTGCTCAGCATCGTGCACAAAACCGCCGCGGAAATCGGTGAACTCGGCGACAACACCGCCGTCATTCGCGACGCCTTCGCGGCTGACACGCTGTTGCAGGCGGCCCTCGCGAACGACACCGCCCGCACGCTCGTGCTCGGGCACACCCGATGGGCGTCGATCGGGATCATCTCGGAACCGAACGCCCACCCCCTCAACAGCGAGCTGCTCGACGCCACGGGCCCGTACGTCGTCGGTGCGCTCAACGGTGATGTCGACAACTTTGCCGACCTCATCGCCGAGGAAGGGGTGACCATTGCGCCGGCGATCACCACCGACGCGAAGGTCATCCCCTCTCTCACCAGTCAGCGCCTCGGCGATGGACTGGAATCGGCCGAGGCGTTCCGGCGAACGGTCGCCGCATTCGAAGGTTCCGTGGCGATCGGCGCCTGCACCGCCGCCGCCCCTGACAAGCTCCAGCTCGCCTTGCGTGGGTCGGGCCAGGCGCTCTATGTCGGGTTGGCTGAGGACGCCTTCATCGTGGCGAGCGAACCGTACGGTGTCGTCGAGGAGACCGCCGAGTATGTCCGGATGGACGGGGAGACCCCGGGCAATCTCGACAATCCGAATGCGAGTCGGGGGCAGATCATCGAGCTCGATGGTGCTCATGCGGGCCTGCTCGAAGGAATGTTGCGCCGTGCGTACGACGGGACCGACCTTCCCGTGACCGATCGGGACCTCGCCGTGGCCCAGATCACCACCCGCGACATCGATCGTGGCGATCATCCGCACTATCTGATGAAGGAGATCGGCGAATCACCGACCTCGTTCCGCAAGACCCTGCGCGGCAAGATCGTCGAGACCGACTCCGGACCGCGTGTGTCGCTGGGCCCGTCGGTCATTCCGGACGACCTTCGAGCCGCCATCCGCGACGGCCAGATCACTCGGGTGCTGGCGATCGGGCAGGGCACTGCCGCAGTTGCGGGTCAGGCGCTCGCCGCCGGTCTCGACGCAATCACGCCGAATGGTGAGATCGAGGTCGAAGCGATTCTGGCCACCGAACTGTCCGGGTTCCGGCTGCGGCCAGACATGAGCGACACCTTGATCATCGCGGTGAGTCAGTCGGGGACGACCACCGACACCAACCGGACGGTCGACATCGTCCGCAACCGCGGCGCAAAGGTGATCGCCATCGTCAACCGGCGAGGAAGTGACCTCACCGATCGGGCCGACGGCGTGCTCTACACCTCTGATGGGCGCGACGTCGAGATGTCCGTTGCATCGACCAAGGCGTTCTACGCCCAGATCGCCGCGGGTCTGCTGTTGTCGATCGCCATCACCGACGAACTTCGCGGCGATGACATGGCCGAGGATCGAGCCACGCTTCTGCGCGGCGTGGCCGCGCTCCCGGCAGCGATGGAGAAGGTCCTCGAACGACGCGATCTGATCGGCGAGGCAGCCCGCCAGTTTGCGCCCAGCCGCCGCTACTGGGCGATGGTCGGAAACGGCCCGAACCGCATCGCGGCGCAAGAGGTACGGGTGAAGCTCAGCGAGCTTTGCTACAAGTCGATCGCGGCCGACAGCACCGAAGACAAAAAGCACATCGACTTGTCGTCTGAGCCGCTGATCTTCGTGTGTGCCGCTGGACTCACCGGCTCGACGGCCGACGATGTCGCCAAGGAGGTCGCGATCTTTCGAGCTCACAAGGCGGCGCCGATCGTCGTGGCGGACGAGGATCAGAGTCGGTTCTCCGCTGCGCTGGCGGTCTTGGCCGTGCCTCCGGTCGATCCTCGCCTCGGGTTCATCTTGTCGACCATGGTCGGGCACCTCTTCGGCTACGAGGCTGCGCTTGCGATCGATGCTCAGGCTCGGCCCCTTCGCGAGGCCCGCAGCGCCATCGAGCAGGCAGCTGCCCATCCCGACATGAACGGCGAGCAGGCGCTCACGCATGTTGCGCCGGTCCTGGAGCGAGCGGCGGCGGCGTTCTTCGATGAGCTCCGCACCGGTGAACTCAATGGTCACATGGAGGCGTCGTCTGCGACACGGATTGCGTCCCTGCTTCGGTTCGCGCTCGGCTCGACGGCACTCGAGTCGTACCAGATCGAGTACGGCAAGGTCGGCACGCCTGCCGTTGTGCTCGATGACCTCGCGGCCGCCCTCACGGTCGGTATCGAAGAGCTCACTCGGCCCATCGACGCCATCAAGCATCAGGCCAAGACCGTCACGGTCGGCATCTCGCGTTCCGATGAAACCTTGCTCGACGTTGACCTCAGTCGGGCCGTTCTGGACGCGGGTGCGCCGAGAGATCGGCTCTCGTATGCGTCGCTGCGAACCCTCGCCGATCTCGATCCGGCGATCGACGAGGTGCTGGGGCACACCCGGTATCGCATCGAGGGGATGACAGCCGATGCCGGGATCGATCCGACCGCGGTGGTCGTGGACCGGGGCGGTATCTCCCAGAACATTCCGTCGCGGACGGACCGCAACCCGGTGCTTCGTGGCACGAAGCATCAGGTCGCACTGGAGCGCCGGGTCTTCGTGGCTCGTGGCCGTAGCGATGACCGAACGGTCGTGATCATTCCCGAGCTCAAGGACAATGTCACGACCGGGCTCACCTTGCTGCAGGTGAAGCTTGCGGATGGCTTGTCCGCCGCCGCCGCTCGCGGTGTTCTGCAGGGCTACCGCAACCGGTACTCCGCCGTGCGTGATGCGGTGCTCGAAACCGAGCCCACGTTTCGTGAGGACCTGCTTGCTGACCAGCCGGTCGCCGACCTGCTCACCCTTCCGATCAACGATCTCGCCGATCGCTGGCGGGTGTCCTGACCCGACGCTGCCGGGCCGACCGGTAGGGTCGATGTCGTGATCGGCATCGGAACCGACCTGGTCGACATCGACCGCTTTCGCGAGGTCCTTGCCCGTACGCCGGGAATGCGGACCCGTCTCTTCGTCGCCGCGGAGCTGGCCTACGCCGACCAGTCGGGCGATCCCGCCCGTCCGCTCGCCGCTCGTTTCGCGGCAAAGGAAGCTGCGCTGAAGTCACTCAAGTCCGGCCTTGGCGCGATGCGGTTCACCGAGATGGAGGTCGTACGTCACGGGGACGGTCACCCGGAACTCGTCTTGCACGGTGAGGCCGCGGCCTATGCCCGCCGCTACGGTGCCGGCCGCTTCGAACTGACGATGAGCCACACCGACACGCTTGCCCAAGCCGTCGTGGTTGCGCTCGAATCGTGATCCCGATCGTTACCCCCGCCGAGATGGCGGCGATCGATGCTGCGGCGCCCGTGTCCCTTGACGAGCTGATCGAACGAGCCGGCCGGGCGGTCGCACGAGCCGCGATCGACATGCTCGGCGGCACGTATGGACGCCGGGTCGTGGTGGTCGCCGGGCCGGGCAACAACGGTGCCGATGGCCGAGTCGCAGCCCGGGTGCTGCGCCAGCGTGGTGTCCGCGCCACCGTGGTCGCCCCTGACGCTCAGACGGTCCCTGCGGGCGCGGACCTGGTCATCGATGCTGCCTTCGGCACCGGTCTTCGCCGTCCATACGCGTTTCCGTCGATCGCCGGGGATGTGCCGGTGCTGGCCGTGGATCTTCCGTCCGGCGTCGATGGCCTGACCGGGGCTGCCCTCGGTCGCCCGCATCCGGCTGACCGGACGCTGTGTTTCGCCGCGCTGAAGCCAGGCTTGGTCTTCGAACCGGGCCGAAGTCTTGCGGGCGCGATAACCGTCGCGGACCTGGGTCTCGATGTGTCGGGCGCAACCATCGATCTGGTCGAGGGCGCGGACGTCGCTGAGTGGCTGCCGGTGCGCAGCGCCACCGTGCACAAGTGGCACCATGCGGTGCGCATCGTCGGCGGCTCCGACACCATGACCGGGGCGCCGCGGCTCGCGGCTCGCGCCGCCCTGCGAGGTGGGGCTGGCTATGTGCAGCTCGCCATTCCCGGGCGAGCGGGCACCGATGAGCCGGTCGAAGCGGTGGGCCTACCGCTGCCTCGGTCGAGTTGGGGTGACGCCGCAACCGAAGATGTCGGCCGCGTCGGTGCCCTCCTGGTCGGCCCCGGGCTGGGCCAGGGCCACGACGACGAGGTGCGCGCCGTCGCGGCGGTCGACATCCCGCTCGTGGTCGATGGCGATGCGCTCCAACCGAGCGTCATGGCCGTCCTCGCTGACCGCACACAACCGACCGTCGTGACACCGCATGGCGGCGAGTTCGCCCGACTCATCGAGGTGCCCGAGTGTGATCCCGTCGCCGCGACGAGAGCGCTCGCCGACATGACCGGCGCCGTCGTGCTTCACAAGGGACCAACAACGGTGGTCGCCGCGCCGGAGGGCCCGGCGCTCGTGGTTGCAAACGGCGAGCCCTCGCTGGCGACCGCCGGAACCGGCGATGTGCTCGCTGGTTTGGTGGTCGCCCTGCTCGCCCAAGGTGTCGATCCGCTTCGAGCGGCCGCTGCCGCGGCCTGGCTGCATGCAGAAGCGGGGCGGGGTCAGATCGGTTTGGTCGCCTCCGATCTTCCGGACCGCATCGCGGGCCTCCTCAACGCAACCCATCTGACCTGATGGCTCGGGTGCTGGTCATCGAACCGTTTCTCGGTGGGTCACATCACGCATGGGCTGCGGGTTGGCGTGACCACTCCCGTCACACCGTCGAGATCATTGGCCATGAGGACCGGCATTGGCGGTGGCGAATGCGAGGTGGTTCCGTCTCGCTCGCGCGAGAGGTGAACGGGCGCCGGGCCGACGTGCCTGCGCCCGAGGTTGTGGTTGCATCCAACATGCTCGACCTTGCGAGCTTTCGCGGGCTGACCGTCTTGCCGGGTACCCGGTGGGTGCAGTACCTCCATGAGAACCAGCTCAGCTATCCACGGCAGGCCGGCGAGGCGATCGACTCCGGGCTGGCGTGGATGCAATGGCGAGGTCTCCTCGCAGCCGATGAGGTGTGGTGCAACAGTCGCTTCCACCTCGACGAGCTGCTCGGTGGTCTCGACCAACTGCTGGCCGGCGCGCCCGATCACGGCCATGAGCAAGAACGCGCCGCACTCGACGCTCGGCTCCGGGTGATTTCGCCGGGTGTCGATCTTGCGGCCTGCCGCGCCGATCGCCGCGGCGTCCGCGAACGTCCGCTCGTTTTGTCCAACCAGCGTTGGCACCACGACAAGGATGTCGGAGCCGTGATCCGAGCGGTTCGTCGTCTGATCGACGACGGGCTCGACATCGAACTGGCAGTCATCGGAGATGATCGCGGAGGCGAGGCCGACGCGCTCCACCCCCGCCTCGATGAACTGGGTGATCGGGTCGTTGCCCGGGGGTTCCAAGCTCGCAGCCGGTATCTCGAGTTGTTGCGTCGGGCGGACATCGTGGTGTCGACGGCGCGCGGCGAGAACTTCGGCATCGCCGTGGTCGAAGCCATCGCCGCGGGAGGCTGGCCCGTCGTCCCCAACGGCCTTGCGTATCCAGAAGTGATCCCACCGGCGTACCACCCGGTGACCCTGTACGAATCGGGCGGGCTTGGTCGCCGGTTGCGAGAAACGATCGCTGCCGTGGCGTCGAGATCGCCGGCGATCGACGGTCTGGCCGAGGCGATGGCCCCGTTCGACGTGCGGGTGGCGGCGGTCGCGATGGACGATCGGGTCGACGCGCTCCTCGGCGTCTAGCGTCATCGCCTGTGAGACTCGTCGACGATGTGACGGTTGGCCACTGGACCGACCTCTCGGCTCGTACCGGTTGCACGGTGATCCGCCTTCCTGCGGGGACCGTCGCGTCTGGCGAGGTCCGCGGGGGTGCACCGGCGTCTCGCGAGTTCGAACTCCTCGATCCCGCTCGAACCGTCGACCGGCTTGACGCCGTTGTCTTGTCGGGTGGGTCTGCGTTCGGACTGGCAGCCGCGAGCGGTGTGGTCGACGCGCTCGAGGGCCAGGGCGTGGGGTTCGAGACGCGCTACGGCGTTGTCCCGATCGTCGTGGGCCTGTCGCTGTATGACCTCGGCGTTGGTGACGCCGCGGTTCGACCTGGCCCCGAGCATGGCCGCGCGGCCATGTCGGCCGCCACGACCGATCCGGCGGATGGCCAGGTCGGCGCTGGCGCCGGCGCCACCGTCGGAAAGTGGAAGGGGCCCGACCATGCACGCGACGCCGGGCTCGGAATTGTCACACTCGCGGCCGGTGCGCTGCGGGTATCGGCGATCGTGGCCGTGAATGCGGTCGGCGACATCGACGATGGCCACATGGCGGCGGCGGTCGCAGCAGGCGAGAGGATTTGGCCCACCGATGATGCTGATCCACTCACGCCGAACACGGTGATCGGCACCGTCGTGACCAACGCCCGGCTCGACAAGACCGGTTGCCTCGTCGTCGCCCAAGGGGCCCATGACGGGCTGGCCCGAGCCGTGTTTCCACCCCACATGCGCAGCGATGGCGACGCCTTTGTGGCGGCCGCAACCGGCGTGATCGATGCTCCCGTCGACGAGGTTCGCATGCTCGCCATGGTGGCGACGGAGACGGCCATTCGAGGGTCGGTCGGTAGCCTTACGAGGTGACCGGTCACCTCGAACCCTCTTCGTCGATCGTCTGTGCGACCCAGTCGGTCGAGCAGACGCAGGCGATCGCCGGCATCATCGCCGTGCTTGCCGCCGATGGTGACCTGTTGGTGTTGGTGGGCGATCTCGGCGCGGGAAAAACGCACTTCACCCAAGGTTTCGCCCGGGCTCGAGGAGTGACCGACCCGGTGACCAGCCCGACGTTCACCCTGGCGAACCGCTACGAGGGCGACCTCGTCATCAACCATCTCGATGCCTATCGAGTGGAGGAGCTGATCGAGGCGGAGGATCTCGCGCTGCCTGAGCTGCTGGAGGACGGCGTGACCCTCATCGAGTGGGGCGACCTGATCCGGCCCGCGCTCCCGGCCGATCTCCTCGAGGTCCGAATCACGCTTGGCGATGGCGACGACGACCGTCGCATCGAGCTCTCTGCGATCGGGACGGGATGGTCATCACGGCTCGGCACGCTCCGTGCTCGCCTCGCCGATTGGACCGATTCCTGATGCTGATCCTTGGGATCGAATCGGCAACGGCGCGAGTCGGTTGCGCAATCGGAGGGCATGAAGGCGTCATCGCATCGGCGCACTCCGCTCGAGGTCGGCGCCATGCCGAGTCGCTTGCGCCCCAGATTCGGTTTGTGTGTGGCCAGGCCGATGTCGAGCTTGGGGAGATCGGCTTGGTCGCGATCGATGTGGGCCCTGGTCTCTACACCGGTCTTCGGGTCGGGGTCACGACGGCGTTGGCCATCGCCACCACCTTGCGGGTCCCGATGATCGGCGTGACCTCTCTCGACCTGTTGGCGTTTCCGTTGGCTCACACCGACCGGGTGATCACCGCGGCGGTCGACGCCCGACGCGGCGAGGTCTTCCATGCGTCGTATCGCCCGGTGCCTGGTGGCGTGCAGCGCATCTCCGAGCCGGCGGTGGGGCGCCCCGACGAACTCCGAGCGGCGATCCGGGCCGATGACGAAGATGTCTTGTTGGTCGGCGACGGCGCGATGCACCACCGCGCCGTGTTCGACGGCGTGTCTGGCATCGAGTTCGCCGACGACTCGCACGGCTTTCCGTCCGCGGCGACGTTGGTCAGCCTCGCTCACGCCCGAGCGTTGCGCGAGGAGTTCGTTCGTCCTGATGAGATCGAACCGCTCTACCTGCGTCGACCCGACGCAGAGGCGAAGTGGGAGAGCGGGCGATGACCCGCCTGACGATCGAACCGATGGCCGGACGCCACATCGATGCGGTCCGGTCGATCGATGAGCAGTGCTACAGCCGGCCGTGGTCGGCCGCGACGTGGCGCAACGAATTGGCAAGCGACGATCGCACCCACATGGTTGGCCGCATCGGGGACCAGCTGGTCGCCCATGCCGGTTCGTTGCTGGTCGTCGACGAGTTGCACATCACCACCGTCGCCGTCGCACCGATGGCTGAGGGCAACGGCTACGGAACTCGTCTTTGTATCGACGTGCTGCGCGCCGGTCACCGCGATGGCGCGACCGCCGCCACGCTCGAGGTGCGAGCCACGGCTCGTCGGACCCAGCGGCTTTACGGCCGTCTCGGGTTCGCACCCGCCGGGATGCGCCCTGGCTACTACGACCACCCGGTCGACGATGCGGTCATCATGTGGCTGCACGACCTCACCGATCCCGCTGCGCTCGAGCGTCTTGACCGGGTCGAGGTCGAGCTCGACCAGCGACGGCTCGACCGTGTCGATCCCGAAACCCGAGGAGTTCGCCCGTGACCGCAGATCGTATTCTCGGAATCGAGACGAGTTGCGACGAAACCGCCGCGGCGGTTGTCCGTCGCGGCACCGACGTGATGTCCTCGGTCGTGTCGAGCCAGATCGAGCTGCATCGGCGCTATGGCGGGGTCGTTCCCGAAGTGGCCAGCCGAGCACATGTCGAGACGATCATGCCGGTGATCGCCCAGTCGATCGTCGAGGCCGGCATCGACGATGGCGACGTCGACGCCATCGCCGCGACCCACGGCCCCGGTCTCATCGGCGCGTTGCTCGTCGGCGTGTCGGCCGCCAAGGCAATGTCGCTGGTGTGGGATGTGCCGTTCGTGGCGATGAACCACCTCGAATCGCACCTCTACGCCGCCTTTCTCGAAGAACCCGACTTGGAGATGCCGCTGGTGATCCTGTTGGTCAGCGGCGGTCACACGATGTTGATCGTCATGGAGGATCATCTGCGATATCGGGTGCTCGGTTCGACGCTCGACGATGCGGCGGGCGAGGCCTTCGACAAGGTCGCGCGCTTCATGGATCTCGGGTATCCCGGTGGCCCCGTCATCGATCAGATGGCGATCACGGGCGACCCGCAGGCGGTGACGTTTCCGCGCGCGATGGCAAAGAGCGGATGGGACTTTTCGTTCTCTGGGGTGAAGACCGCCGTTGTGAATCATGTCCGCAAGAACCCCGACGCAGATCCGAACGACATCGCCGCGTCGTTCCAGGAAGCGGTGGTCGACGTGTTGGTCGACAAGGCCCGCCTGGCGGCCCGTGAGGTAGGGGCCAAGGGGCTGTGCTTGGCGGGTGGTGTCGCCGCCAACTCGCGTCTGCGTGAAAAGACACTCGATGTCTGCATGGCGGACGGGCTGCGGTCGTTCTTGCCGAGTCGGGCACTGTGTACCGACAACGCTGCGATGGTGGCAGCTGCTGCATGGTGGCGGCTCCAGGCCGACGGGCCCTCGCCGCTCGATGTCGGCGCCAACCCGTCGCTGCGGCTGCCCGCGATCTAAGCCGCTGGGCCCCGACGGCATCGGGGTTGTCGGCGAAACCGTCGCAACCTAGCCTTAGCACTCGACATCTCCGAGTGCTAACGGCTCGGATGTCGAGGCAAGTGCCCACAGAACAACACCGATCTCGGAGGATCGAATGAGCTTGCAGCCCCTCGAGGACCGCATCGTGGTCCGCTCCAGCGAAGCTGAGTCCACCACCGCCAGCGGCCTCGTCATTCCCGACACCGCTCAGGAAAAGCCCCAGCAGGGCGAAGTCATCGCCGTCGGCCCGGGCCGTCGCTCCGAGAGTGGCGACCTCATCCCGATGGACATCGCCGTTGGCGACGTCGTCGTCTACAGCAAGTACGGCGGCACCGAGATCAGCAACGAAGGTGAAGACCTGCTGATCCTCAACGCCCGCGACGTGCTCGCCAAGGTCGGCTGAGGTAGCTCACCATGGCAAAGATTCTCAAGTTCAACGAAGAGGCCCGTCGTGGCCTCGAGAGTGGCGTCAACAAGCTTGCTGACGCCGTCAAGGTGACCCTTGGCCCGAAGGGCCGCAACGTCGTCCTCGACAAGAAGTTCGGCGCCCCCACCATCACGAACGACGGTGTTTCGATCGCTCGCGAGGTCGAGCTCGAAGACCAGTTCGAGAACATGGGTGCCCAGCTGGTCAAGGAAGTTGCCACCAAGACCAACGACATCGCCGGTGACGGCACCACCACCGCCACCGTGCTTGCTCAGGCGCTCGTCCGCGAGGGTCTGCGCAACGTCGCTGCCGGTGCGAACCCCATGGGCCTCAAGAAGGGCATGGAGAAGGCGGTCGCCGCTGCGGTCGAGAACCTGGCTGGCCAGGCCGTGCAGGTCGACGACAGCAAGGACAAGATTGCCCAGGTCGCGTCGATCTCGGCCGCTGACGCCTCGATCGGCGAGGTCATCGCCAACGCGATCGACAAGGTCGGCAAGGACGGCGTTGTCACCGTCGAGGAGTCCAACACGTTCGGCATGGATCTCGACTTCGTCGAGGGTATGCAGTTCGACAAGGGCTACCTGTCGCCGTA
>JBCCYT010000016.1:0-50011 GCA_039188975.1 Actinomycetota bacterium | reverse complement strand
TCAACAGCTGCGAACAACGCTCGCCCGGCGCGTGGGCATGCCCAGAACCCAACCCGCAACGCAGCGTGTGACCGGGAAGGCTCAGTCGCCGCGGAGGAAGTTGGCGAGCGCCATGCCGAGCTTGGATTCCTTGCCCCGGTTCTCGACATCGTCGGCGCGGGCCATGAGCTGGTAGCTGCCCCTGACGCCCAGCCATCGCAGCGGCTCTGGCTCCCAGCGGCGAGGCAGCTTCTTGACCCACGGCAGGTCGACGCGTTCGGAGTCGGTCCCGGTGATGAGCTCGGCCATCGTCCGGCCGGCGAGGTTCGCGGGCGCCACGCCCTCCCCCACATAACCGCCGGCGGCGAGGAAGCCAGCGGTCGGATCGTGATGGACGAATGGCATCCAATCTCGAGGGATGCCCAACACCCCACCCCATCGATGGGTGATGTCGACTCCCCGCAGGATTGGGAACAGCTCGTACAGTGCCTCTTCGACCTTGGCGTGAGACTCGTCGCTGACCTCGCCGGACGGATCGATCGTCGAGCCGAACAGGTACGGGATGCCACGTCCACCGAACGCGATGCGGTCATCCTCGGTGCGCTGGCCGTAGATGACCATGTAGCGGTCGTCGGCGAAGGTGGGCCGGTCGGCGAGCCCGATCTCGCCCCACACGTCGGTGCTGAGCGGTTCGGTGGCGATCATGCGCGAGTACACCGGCAACAGCCGGCGCCGTTCACCGTCGATGTCGCGGGTGTAGCCCTCGGTTGCACGCACGATGTGTTCGGCCCGCACCGTGCCTCGGTCGGTGATGATCTCCCGGTCACCGATCGATTCGACGGTGGTCCGCTCGATGATCACGACGCCGGCGTCTTCGCACGCATTCGCCAGCCCCCTGACCAGCCGGGCCGGATCGACAGCCGCAGTGTGGGCGAAGAAGATGCCGCTGTGGACGTCGGCGGCGTTGCCGATAGCGCAGGCTTCGTCGGCGTTCAACAGCCGAAAGTCGTCTTCGGTGAAGCCCGCGGCATGTTCATGGGCGATCTCGTCAGCCTGGCGTCGGGCTTGGGCCGCGTTGCGAGCCCAGCGAATCGTTCCGCCCTTGGCGTAACCACAGTCGATCGACTCGTGCTCGACGATCCGTCCGATCTCATCGACCGAGTCGAACACGGATCGGTACAGCCGCATGGCCGCTTCATGCGATGACAGCCTTGCGTAGCTGTCCACCCCCGAGGCGAGCTCGCCGACGATCCACCCGCCGTTGCGGCCCGACGCACCAAAGCCGACATGGTGACGCTCGATCACCATCACCGAGCGGTTCGGATCGAGCTGTTTGAGGTAGTACGCCGTCCACAGCCCGGTCATCCCACCGCCGACGATGGCGACGTCGGCCTCGAAGTCACCGGTGAGTGCCGCTCGTTGCGGCAAAGAGATCGAGTCGAGCCACAGGGAGCTGGCGACGGCCATGCCGATCATCATCGCACGCGCGCTGCGACGGTGAGGCGCTCGGGGTCAGAGACCCAAGAGACCGGGGAGCTGATCGAGCCGATCGATGTGAACCGTCGGCTCGATCTGGGCGACCGGCGCATGGACGAGCACCGTGCGACAGCCCGCGGCCTGGGCGGCGACGAGGTCAGTGTCGGTGTCGCCGATCATGATCAGCTCATCAGGGGTGACCCCCGCACGGTGCATGCTGGCGGTCACCATGCCGGGGTTGGGCTTCTCGCCGAAGCCGCTGTCGTAGCCGATGATGCTGTCGAAGAAGCCGAGCCATCCGAGGATCTCGAGCTGGTCTCGCGCCGATGCCTCGCCGTCGTTGGTGGCCAGTCCGACCCAGAGACCAGCGGCTTGCAACGCACGCAGCACGGGGTCGACGCCGTCGAGTCCGACCACCGCCGTGCGGGCGTGTTCGTAGAGGGTTTCTTCGAAACGGCCGATCAACGCTGCCGGCGCAACGCCGAGGATTGGTCCCAGTCGAGCGCAGATCTGGGCATTGCTCTCGGCGATGATCGGACCATCCGGTACGAGCCGCCCAGTGTCGAGCGACACCCCGATCGCCTCGGCCGCTTTGCGTCGAGTCGCCGGGTCGGGTTCGAGTTCGGTCAGCGCCGCCGCCATCGACGGGCCCCATGTCGCCTCGACATCGACAAGCGTGCCGTCCTTGTCGAAGACCACGGCTCGAACATCCAGGAGTGTCGGCATCAGTCGAGCGAATCCGGCGCGAGCAGATACACAGGGCTCGACCACGCCTGAAAGCCGTCCTCGGTCGTCACCCGAACCCAAATCGGCGTGTCGCGGGCGGGATGCAGAGCCACCTCGGATTCGATGCGGAGCGGAGCCGGATCGAGCGACATCGCAAGCCGCGAGACGTGGAGTTCGAGATCGAGTCCGCCAAGTTCGAACGACCGCTCGGCGAAGTCGTCATCGACGATCACCGAGGCCGCACCATGATTCGTCTCGATCGACAGGGTCGGACAAAGCGAGTCGCCTGACGCGCCGTTCGGTGTGGTGAGCCAGAGGTCGAACGCAGCGAAATTGCCGGCGGTCACGCTCTCCCATTCGACCGTGCTGGCATCCTGGCGAACCGGGCGGTCAGCGTTCCAGTTGTTGATCTCCACCACTCGGTCGATCGTGGCGCCCTCCACGGAGAGCCGCCCGCGCCAGTCGGCCCGAGCACCTCGTCCCTTCACGGCCGCTCCACGCCACAGGACCCGAACGCGGCGGCTCCCCGCCGGTGACGCCGGGTTTCGGTGCGTATCGACCACCTCAGAGCCTCGCAGGACGTCGACTCGTTCAATCGGGGCGCGGGCATCAGCAATGGCTCGCACCACGACGGTCGTGGTCGCCGCGACGCCGATGTCACCCATGCCGAGTTCGTCGACCGCGTCGCTGCGGGCATCGGGTTCGACCTGCGGGTCGGCTTCGAAGCGACACAGTCCGTCGCCGTGTACCTCGACGTCGAGGTGGATCCGGTCGCCGGTCGTGGCGTAGTGCCGGCGAGCACGCAGGCACGCGAACCAGGCGTCCCTGGTGAGCTCGGGCAGGAGGAAACAGGTGAGTCCGCCGTAGGCGCCGAACTGTGACATGCCAGGATGCGAAGCCCCTGGTCGTCCTTTGTGACCGTCAGAGTTGGCGACGACACCGACTCGATACCCCTCGCGGAAACAGTCGTCCATCAACCACTCGAAGGTGCCCCAGGCGGAGTGAATCTCCATCGCGGTCTCGAGCCGGGGGTCGTGGGCGTAGGAGACGTCGGCCGGCCGTCCGCCGATGTGGGCGTACACAACTGCGTCTTCATGGGCGAGATCGGCGAACAACTGTCGGGCGGTGGGTGCGTCGGTGTCGATGTCGTGACGGTCGTCGATCAGCGCATGCGACGACCGTCGGATCGTGCGCCCCTCGCGGCGGAAATAGACGTTGCGATCGCCGCCGACACCGGTGTTGCCCGACCACTCATAGCCGGGGATCGCAAGGAACCGACCGTCCTCGTGAAACGCGGCGGTGAGCTCATTGATGTGTGCCCAGAATGCCGCGTTGATCTGAAAGTCGTTGGCCTGATGGCTGGTGGCATCGAGGAAGGCAAGATCGCGGGCGAAGGTGAAGTACTGATGGGCGGTGTTGAGACCGACCGATTCGCCGCTTTGTCCGTGCATGTCACCCCAGTAGGCCGTCGCTGCTCGCTCACTGACACGCAGGGGTCCTGATGCGGCAAGCTGCGTTCCATCGGCGCCGACGAGCTGGAAGCGGATCGGTTCGGGATGCGAAGTGGCTGGCGCCGTCAGTTCGACGCATGCTGCCCGCTCCCCCGGCTGGAATCGCACGGTTGCGGGGAGGCCGTCGATGGGGTGATCGGACCTGAGTTCAACGGCAGCATCGACCTGATCGGATGGGTTGCCGTACGCGTCTTCGGCCTTGATGCCGACGCGAACGAGCTCGCCTGGACGTCGGTGGGTCGGGGCGATCACCTTCCATGTCGCCGGTGGGCCCGGGGTGACCTCCATCGTCGGACTGGTCGCGATCGGCACGTGGTGTCCCGTGGCGCACACGTCGGCAAGCACTCGCCAGGTGAAGGCACTCTCACACATCGACTGGACCAGGTAGCCGGGTGATCCGCCAGACGTATCGCCCACCGTGATGCTGATGGTGTCGCCCTCGCGCAGGTAGCCGTGGGAGACGAAGACGTGGAGCGCTTGGTACCACGGGCGAACGTGGCCGTTCTGGGAGAACGAGAGCCGGAGCGGCACGCCATTGGACGTCACGGCTGTCACATAGTTCGACGCAGTCGGGTCGTCGAACTGCAAATCACCGCCATCGAACGTGAACCGGAAGACGACCTTGATCGATCCGGTGTCGTCGAGTCCGTACCGACCGGCGGTGTACGTCAAGCGGAATGTCTGGTGGGTGCGGACCGGGAACGAACCGTTCGGTTCGAGATCGGCTGCGCCGTACAGCATCGGGTCTTCGGTGGGAAGCGCATCGGTGAACGACTCGCCCATGTGCGTCGGTCTGGGACTCATGGCGCCACCGTTGCCCGGAGCCGCTCGACGAACGGCGCCTGCCCCTTTGTCAGGAGGTGCTCGGCCGCGTCGAGTGAAACCCACGCCGCCCGGTCGATCTCCGGAAAGGTCTCCATCCGTCCAGAGCCGCGCGGCCACTCGAGCTCGAACGTGTTGGAGACCGCGGTCGAGGCATCGAAATCACCGTGTCGAGCAAAGATTCGAATCGTCTTGCCGGAGGCTCGCCGCTCCCCGAGGTCGATCGAATCGCCGGGAGGCGGCGGCGAACCCATTTCCTCTTCGAACTCTCGTTCCGCAGCGTCGAGCAGCGCCTCGTCGTCGTCGACCAGCCCTTTCGGAAAGGACCAGCCGCCTTCGTGCTTCGCTGCAAAGAAGGGTCCGCCCATGTGCCCGACCAGCACCTCGATGGCTCCGGTTGGGCCGGACCGGTACAGCGCGAGGCCAGCACTCGTCGTCATCGGGCCGTCACCATCAACGACTGGTTGGCGATTCCGACTTCGCCATGTCGATCAGCGAGGCGCGCCGTGGCGGTGCCGTAGCCATCGGCCCGAAGGTGGGTGACTGCGTCGCTCACCAGCCACTCGTCGACCGGTAGGCGGTGGAGGTTCACCGTCAGGTCAGGGTTGATGTAGAGGTGCGTCTCGACGCCGACGATGTTGGAGATTCCATTGCCGAAGTCTGCAACCGACAGCGCCCGGTCGAGCGCTCCGATGGCTTCACCGTCGAACGTGGACGCACGTAGACGAAACCAGCACGCCGACGCACCGAACTGACCGAACGACCGCCCGTCGACGGTGCGGATCTCGAACGCATCCATGTAGAAGCCACCGGGCGCACGGGCAAAACCGTGGTCATAGGGCGTCGACGCGTCCGGTCCCGGCACGTCGAGGGGACCAGGAAGCAAGAGATCCGCTTCGTCGAGGCCGTTCTCGCCACGGCGAATGCGCATGCCTCGTGCGTACACGACCTCGACACCGTCGTCGGTGCGTACGGTCGCGTCGAGCAACTGGATCCGCTTTCCGGGCCGGGTCTCCACGACGTCGATGGTCAGCGGTGCCAGCGGGATGGGCCGGACGAGTTCGACGCTGAGCCGGGCGAGATGAAAACCGTCCTGGCCCTCGCCGTGATCGGCCAGGAACCGTCCACAGAGAACGGCAGGGGGGCCGCCATGCATGGCATGGGGATCCCACGGACCGGTGCACAGCGCCGTCGGGTGGACGCGGTTGCCCGCCCGCTCGAACAGGCATCCGATCGTTGCTGCATCGACCATCGCGGCGAGATTACGCTGCCGCCCCGGAGATGACATGACCGCTGATTACTCACTCGTCACCGCCTTCGACGCGTATGCCCGCACGGCGCCCGAGCGACCTGGTGTCGTCGCCGCGATCGACGCCCTCTCCGGTGCGCTTCGAACATCACCTCGACCGGTTGCGGGCCAGTGTGACTGGTCCGAATCGTTTGCCGGTCTTCTCCAGAGCCACGCGGACGACAAAACGGCTGCGGGTCGGTTTGCGGCGGCGATCGGCGCGGTTGCGGACGAACTCACCTGGCTCATCCCCTATCTGGAACATGGCGAGCCCGATCTCATCCATCTGCATCGTCATTATCGGTACGCCGCGATCGCGGGTCCGTACCCGTCCGCTCGCTTTCACTGCGACCGTGCGGCGCTGTTCGTGAGCATCCAGGGGGCCGACGTTGACTACACCCAACACGTTCACAAAGCCCCCGAGCTCTATGGCGTGCTCGGTGGTAGCGGCGGCTGGCAGCTGGGCGACGGGCCGCACGAAACACGAACCTCGGGCGAGTGGATCTGGCATCCGACCGGCGCCCGACACGCGATGCGAACCACGGATGAGGCCATGACGGCGATGGCGATCTGGACCGACGATCTCGAGTCGCTCCCCGTCATCGTCCGGCAGTGACACGGCTTGGTCGGTCTACGCTGCGCGGTCATGGGACTTGATGATCTTCTCGGCGACATTGGCGACGACCTCGGCAAGGCGAAGGATCTCGCCGATCAGCTGTGGGATGACCGCGACAAGATCAGCGAAAGCGTGTCACTCGTCTGGGACAACAAAGACGAGCTGCTCGGCGTCCTCGACTTCGTGAAGGACCACGGGGACGACTTGCTCGACCTCCTCAAGAAGGTCCCCGGCATCCTCGGCCAGGCGGGCGATGGACTGACCCAAGCAGGGTCGAGCGCGGTGCAGGCAGGGGGCTGGCTGGTCGACGAAAAGGGCGGGGTCGCCAAGTTCGCCGAAGTGGCCGCCGACGCGATCGAGGCATGTCTCGATCAGCTCGGCCGGGCGGTCGATCTCTTGCTCGACCTCGGCGATGAGATCGACGGCATTTCGATCCCGTCGTTCGAACCCACCTACACCGAGGTGATGGGCTTCAACGTCGTGACCGGTCTCGATATCGGAGAACTGTCGTTGACCGATCAGGCGGCCGGAAAGATCCGTGACGGTGGAGCCCAACTGGGCGGGATCGCGTCGAACCTGTCGGGCGCAAGCGACGCGTTACGGGCGCTCGGCGGCAAGGTCGTCGATGCCGGTGGCGAGCTGGAGTCGGTCGGCCTTCAGCTGCACGACAGCGGCCAAACCCTCACCACCGTTTCGGGATCGGGCAAGAAGAAGAAGCCGCCCAAGACGGTCAAGCGCACCCGTCCAACGGCCAAGAAGCCGGCGAAGAAGCGATCGGCCAAGACAACGAGACCGGCAAAGAAGGCCAGCGCACCGAGGTCAAAGGCAAAGACCTCAAAAGCAAAGACCTCAAAAGCAAAGACCTCAAAAGCAACGTCGTCACGAGCCACCTCGGCGAAGCTGCCGTCCCGGCCCGCCGCCAAGAAGAAGCCAACCAAGAAGAGGGCAACCAAGAAAAAGGCAGCCAAGAAACGGTCGTAGCAGGCGACGGTTCGATCAGCCGACGAGTGCCGGCGGTGGGCTCGTCTCCCTCGGGGTCGATGCCGCTGCCCGGTTGCGACGTGCCCGCTCGGCGACAAATGCGGTGAGGGTGCCGAGGAAGACCAGCATCATCGACGGGTCTTCGATCACATGATCGGGGTGGAGACTGCTGATCGAAAGGACGGAGGATCCGGCGAGGGCGAGACCGCCGAGCGAGAGGATCGAGGTCAGTGCGCTCGTCCATGCGGAACGCCGGCTCTCGATCACCCACAGCAGAACGGCGAGCTGTGCCACCAGATAGAACGCCGACGGGGTGACGGCGCCGGCCAGGACGAAGCTCACGTTGAGGACCAGGCCGGCCAAGAGCGCCGGAACACGGAATCGTCCGGTGACGAGCGCAAGGCCCACGCCGAGCTGTGCCAGGGCGACCGCGGCCGAGACGAGCGCAAGGTTGGGCGCGACGACGAGATCGGTGACGAGGTGAAACCACGGGACTCGGGCCTCGTCGGTCTCGACGAGGAAGGTCGCGAGGGTGTCGCCCCGCCACCAGTCGAGCGACAGTGCCTTTTGGGCGAAGGCCCGCAACCATCCGGCCCCGATGAAGACCTCGATCATGAGGACCCAGGAGGGGATCGCGAGGATTCGGGACCGGATGGCAGCGGTGAGGGTTGAGGGTTGGGGGAGGTTCACACGTTCAGACTCACCGCGTGGGGTGAGACGACCGCGAGACCAGGGTGAGAATCTGGTGAGTCGGTTGCGCTGGCTCAGCGACGGGACTGTCGATGCGGGGCGGTTGCCTGATAGATCACACGATCGGTCGCAGCTGCGAATTGCAGGCCGGGCCCGAGCGCCGAACGAAGCGCTGCGGTCTGGTTGGAGATGGGGGTGCTGGGGGTGTGCATATGGTCAGTATCGACCGCACACATGCATGACACAATCGGGATGAGTTTCTACTTTCGTCCAATTTCTGTCATGTTTTGCCGGAGCTGGATACGGTGGAGTCATGCAGCTCGACGTGGAGTCCTTGCGAACCTTCTCTGCCGTACTCGACCGGGGATCGATGACGGCCGCGGCCGATCTGCTCGACATCTCCCAGTCGGCGGTGAGCTGGAAGATCAAGCGACTCGAGGAGCGGGTCGGGCGTGACCTCCTCGTTCGGGAGGGTCGATCCCTCTCCCCCACCCGCGACGGCCGAGAACTCTTGGACTACGCACGCACGATCATCGATGCCCACGACGAAGCGGTGGCCCGACTCAGCTCGACCAGTCTCGAGGGCAAGGTCCGCCTCGGATCAACCGAGGAGGCCAGCGCAAAGTGCACCGGCGAGGTGTGCGGCCGGTTCAGTCGCATCCACCCCAACGCGATCCTCGACTTCCACGTCGATCGGTCGAGCCGGCTCGAAACGATGATCCAGGCCAACCAGCTCGATGTGGCCGTGATCCAGTTGCTCCCGCATCAAGTCCAACGTCGAGACACGGTTCTGTGGCACGACGAGCTGCGGTGGATGTCTTCCGCGGAGTGGACCTACGACGACGGCCGGGTCCCGCTCATCACGTTCGGGGAGGACGGGTTCTATCGCCCGCTCATGGAGCAGTCGCTGGCCGACGCTGGGGTAGCACACCGCATCGCGTACTCCGGTCCGAGTGCGGCCGGTGTGTTGTCGGCGATCGAAGCTGGCATCGGGGTCGGTTTGCTCGCCGCACGCGGCCTCCCCGACGACTCGCCGCTCATCGAATGGCCGCGAGCCGCCACGCTCGAACCACCGCCATCGGTCGTCAACGTCGCCCGCGCCGCGAAGGGAGCGACGAGCGAGGTCGCCGCAACCCTCATCGCCGACCTTCGGGCCGAGCTTGGCGAGGTCTGACGGCTACGAGCCGAGTCCCTCGGCGATGGCGGCATCAACGATCGGCTGCAACACGAGTCCGAGTGGGCTGGTCAGTCCGCTGGACGACTCGGTGAGCAGGAACGCGCCGTAGCCGTCTTCGAGGTCGAGCCAGGGCAGTGAGCCGAACGCGCCAGCATCGCTGATGTAGCCGGTCTCGCGATCGATCCACCAACCCATGCCGTACCCGGTTCCTGGGTCGCTTGCGGCATCGCCCCCGTAGACCTCGGCGATGCGGTCGCCGTGCATCCGGGCGAGCGCGTCCGGCGAGACGATCTGGTTGTCGCCGCATGCCCCACCGCGCAGATGCATCAAGAGCAGCTGGGCGTAGTCGGTGACGTTCGAGTACCCACCACCTTCAATGTTCGGGTTCTCCGAGGCGACGAGCACCTCCGGGTTGTTGTCGAACCCGGGGGGATGATCGAAGCCGGCGGTCTGAACCTGTGAGAACGCATTGTTGAAGGCGAACACGTCGAGGCCGCAGGGCTGCACGATCAGGTCATCGACCAACTCGGTCCACGAGCGGCCCGATGCCGCCTCGGCGACTGCGCCCGCAATCTGCCACTGCACGCCGCCGTAGTCGAACTCGGTGTCGGGGGTATTGACCGCATCGTCGTCTTCGGGGGTGGTGAGGATCGTCTCGGCGCACTCTTGCAGCGTCCCGGTGTGGGTGAACGCACAGAGGTACGAGGGAAAGCCGGTCGTTGCGAGCAAGCCCGGCAGACCGGAACTGTTGGAGAGCAACTGCGCGGTCGTGATCTCGGGGTGATCGGCGGCGTACGGGAGATAGTCCGCGATGGGTGCGTCGATGTCGAGTTCACCGGCGTCATCGAGCGCAAGCAAGATGGTGGCCGCAACCATCTTCGAACTCGACGCGATGAGCGAGATCCGGTCGGCGTCATACACCCCCCAGAACCGCTCGCCGATCACGCCGAGATCGCGGTGCACGAAGACGATTGCGGCACCGTTGAGATCATGGTCGGCGATGAGCCCCTCGATCACCGGGTCAACACCGGAGAAATCGAAGACCGGTTCGGCCGGCTCCGGATCGGGCTCGGGTTCGGGCTCGGGCTCGGGTTCTGGATCACTGGCCGCCGACGCGTCAGGGTCGGCAGCTTGCTCTGCCGGGGCCGACGAGCTCGCATCGTCTGCGTCGTCATCAGACCCGCCACACCCGGCGGCGACGACCACGAAAATACTGAGCAGGGCAATGAGGCGGCGCATGCCGCCAACGTAGCCGTCCCTCGCTCGAGGAGAGAACCGGCGCCGCGGCGACGTTGGCTTACGCCGACCGGCCGTAGAACGTCGCACGGGCCGACGCCGACAATCGGACTCCAGGCTCGTCATTGAACGCAAACACGACGAGCAACCGGGTGACGGTTCCTCGGGTCGGGGTGACGCGATGCAGCGCGTCTCGACCGCGGAAGACGACGAGGTCGCCGGGGTCAAAGGCAAGGGTCGCACTGTCGGCGGCACCCTCCCCATCGAGCACTGCGTCAACGATCCCGAACCCGGGCTCGCCTGCGGCACTGTCGCGAGCGCCCGGCACATACTCGAAGACACCACCGGCCTCCGGAGCCTGCAAGAGCAAGGTGACGGCAAACGACGAGTTGTCGAAGTGCCATCCGAGCTCGCGACCGTCAGGCGCGTAGTGGACGTTGATCGACGAGAGCGTGTCGGCGTAGGGATGGATCGAGTCGATCCCGAGGACCGTGCAGAGGAATGATCGAAGGTCGGCGTCACGGTAGATCGATCGCAGGGGCGAATCCGCACCGATCTGGTCGTCCGCGATGAGTCCTTTCGTGCTGCGCACGTGGCGGTTGAAGGCGTGGTCGGCCGGGAGTTCGGGATCGGGTTCCGTCAGATAGACGTTGTGGGTCGAGTCGGCGAAGAACGCCTCCGCCTCTCGGTCGGCCACGTCGTCGACGATGGCCGCAATGACCGACTCGGGCACCAAGCCCGGCAGCACGAGCGCTCCGTCGACATCGAGTGTTGCCCGACATTGGGCTTGGTACGTCGGGTCGGTCAGGGGGTGACGGGTTCGGTCGAGCAGGCTGTCGTTCACGAAAGCAGGCCTCCCCATCGGCAGAAGTTGGCAATGAGTCGTTCCCCGGCGGGGGCTTCGTCGGTCCAGTATTCGGGGTGGAATTGGGCACCACCGATGGGCCGGTCCGTGTGGGCGATGAGCTGGATCGGGCACCCGGCGGTCTCGGCCAGGCGAACGAAGTCATCGGGGAGCACCGGCAGGTGATACGAGTGAGCATGGCGGAACACGGGCGCGTCGCCGAGGCCTTCGGTGAGCGGATGAGCACCAACCAGATCGACCGGTTCGTAGCCGAGCTCGGTGATCCATCCCGGTTCGTACATCGGGTGCGGGTCCGTTCGACCGTCGGGGAGCCGCCCCATTCGGACCGGTTCGACACCGAGCGCCGACGCGATGAATTGCATGCCACCACAGAAGCCGAAGACCGGAAGCTCACCGGCGCGGATGACGTGGCGGAGTCCGTCACGCTGAGTCTCGTCGTAGGCCTCGGGAGGCGCGCCGTGACCGGAGATGAAGACGGCGCGAATGCCGTGCCGGTCGATCAGATCAGGTGTGACATCGGCGTAGCGGGCAAGCAGACACACGTCGTCGACCAGATCGCCCAGGCGGTAGGTGATCCGAGCACGCGCCGCGAGCAGCCACTCCGTGTTCGGCCGCTCATAGGTGGAGGCGTGTTCGTTGTCGACGTAGAGGATCACTGCTCAAAGTCTGCACGAAGCGTCGACCGAACACACGAGATCACTCGCTGGCGTGTGATCGATGGCTCTGCTCGTCCACCAACCATGTGGCCCGTCATTGCTGAAGGCGTAGGCGTTGGTGCGGTTCGGGTCGCCGGCAACTGCGATGCGGAACCGCTCGGGGTGCGTCGCAATCGGGACGAGGCGACCAGGGTCGTCACCGGTTGCATAGACGCGGGGCAACGCACCCTCGGCCACGAGGTCGGTGAGGCGCCGGCGACCAGCGGTGAGATTGCTCCACTCGCCGATGAAGCGTTCGAAGGTCTCGGCCGAGATTCGAGCATGGTCGAACATGGCCTCCTGGACGTCGAGCTTGCTCCATCCGGCGCGGCCGAAGATACGAGCGAGCACCGGAGACAGCACCAGCAAGGGCGAGAACTGGTGGTGGCCGAGCCCATGGACATGCGTCAGGTCCCAGGCCGCAGTGCGAGCGAGCCCATTGCCCAGATAGGGGACGATTTCGTCGGGAGAGCTGCCGTACACGCTGCCAACGATGGTGCCGCTGTTCATCCGAGCAACGGTGACCGCGTCGACGTCGGGTCCAACGCCGAAGTCGGTGCTGAGCGTGGGCCATCCAATCTCGGCCAGGCACGCCGAGTCCTCGGCCAGAACGACCCGCGCCGAATTCCCGAAGGTCGCCCGGTCGTGTTCGTCGGCGGTGAACCCGAAGACGTTGCGCAGATACAGGCGTAACCAGCGACCAATCGCGGTGTTCGCGTGGGTTCCTTCTCGGAGTGCACCGGCGCCATGGTTGAATCCGAGTGGCTCGCTGTTGGGTCCGCTGACGATGATGAGCGCATCGGCGCCGGTGGTGTTCCCGGAATGCTCGACGCCGTACGCAGGGTCGAGGAGCACCTCGGCCAGTGCGAGCAGCACCGGGAGGTGGTGTGGTTCGCAACCGGCCATGACGCCGTTGACGGCCACCGACCAAACGGTGACGTCGCGACCCGACGAGGGCGCGATGCCCAAGACCTTCCACGGGTCGTGTCCGGAGTCGGCCAGGAACGCTTCGGCCCGCCTTTTCGTGGGTGGAACCACCGGATGGCCGTCGGTCCAGCCCCGCTCGCGAAACGCCACCTGAATCGCATCGATCGTGCCGGACGCAACGGTGTCGACCGCGGCTGGCTCGTCGTTGGTTGCTGACGCATCGTCAACCGGTTCGGTCAGCCCGGCGATCACCTGATCGACGACGACCTCACGAAACGACTGCACCAGTTGATCAGGGCTCTGCGCGTCGACATGGCCATCGGTGACCGCCACGGCGAGGCCATCGAAGCCGTGGCCGCGCGCCGTGGCCGACGCCTGCCCCCCGAACCCCTCACAGAGGATCGCCACCGACGGGATTGCAGCGGACTCGGCGGCGATGGCAGCCCGCATCACGGCGGGCGTGCACGAGCCTCAACACCCCATGCCCGACACGACAGCGTCGACGCCGCGAGTTCGCAGGTCGTCGGGAAGCCGACCGACCCGTTCCTTCTCATCGCTGCCGTGCAGGTTGCCGAACGTCTCGTATCCGACGACCTCGCAGCGTGGGAATCGCCGGGTCAGCTCGGCTTCGAGGATCGGGAAGAGCTCATCACCTCGGAACAGGTAGTCCCAGAGGAAGGCAATCCGGGCGCCATCGAGCGTCTCGAGTCGCGGCGCTCGGCGTCGGGCCTGCACCCCACGGGCGGATCGGGGCCACACGCAATCGAAGCGCGGTTCATCGGGTGCGGCGTCGACTCGATCAGGGGTCATGGGGACAGTTTGTCGGTCATCGACCGGCAGCCGCTTGCCTTCTGGGCAACCAAGCGCAGTGTCGGTAGCATCTGCTGCCATGGATCCGATCGATCGCGCAATCCTGCGGGAGCTTCAGCACAATGGGCGCATTCCAAACAACGAACTTGCAGACCTGGTGGGACTCAGCCCCTCACCCTGCCTACGACGAGTCCGTCGCCTCGAGACGGACCGCGTCATCAGCGGTTACAGCGCAGTGCTTGATCGCGAAGCGATCGGATGTGCCTACGAACCACTCGTGTGGGTCACGCTCTCGACGGTGACCCGAGCGTCGATGGTGGCATTCGAAGCAGCGATCGACGCGGTGCCGGCAATCGTCGAAGCGTCGCGGATGATGGGTCAGCCCGACTACCTGTTGCGGGTGGTCGCAGCTGATGCTGACGCGTTCGAAGCGCTCTACATGGACGTCCTCGCCCGACTCCCCCACGTGCAGACCCTGACGTCCCAACTCGCCATGAAGGTCGTCAAACGCAGCACCGAACTGCCGGTCAACGCACCTGCCCCCGCACGCCTATGACCGCCGAACGCGACCCTCACGCCGGTCCCGTACCCGACAGTGCATGGGATGCCGATGCGATCGCGAGACGCGAGCGGGGCAGAGTCGAGATCTTCAACGCCACCCGTCCGGGCGGGCTCGACGGGTGGACGATGGACCGTGCGCAATACGAAGCCGTGCGAGAAGTCATCTTGGAGACGATCGACGACGACGCCGACGATGACGGCACGGTCGCGCTGAAACACGTGGTGGAGGTCGCCCACGCTCGTCTGAGCAACGATCCGCTCTTCCCGAACGGTCGACTGACGAACTTCGTCCGCTACACCAAGACGGACATGGAGGCGCGTTGCGAGGTCGAGCGGGTGCCGCGTTCACAGCCCCAACGCATTCGGCGCTGGCGAGCCAGCTGATCGGCGGTGTCTCAGTTCCTGAGCGCCGCCGCGACCGCGGGCCCGTCGAGGTCGATCGCCAACCAGGTGGGACGCTGTGTGTGAACCGCATCAACGCTGGTGGTGGCGATCGCGAGGCGCGCCGCTTCCGCGGCATCGAGCAGGAGCGCTTCTGCGTCGGGCAGGGGAAAGCCGATTGCAAACGCAGCCCGTACCGGGCTGGTCAAGGACACGCCAAGCAAGAAGACGTCGTCACCGTCGGGGCCGGCACCCGCGACTCGTCGGGCGGTAGTGGCGATGTCGCCGACCCCCTCGATGGCGTGGACCCGGGCCAGGTCGCCGATCTCGGGGTGTCCTGCCACGTCGACGACAACCGTCGGGATCACCGCACCATCATCGGCGACGGTGTAGCCGAGATCATGGGCCAAGAGCAGCGGGGGCCGATCGTTCATCACCGGCGCAGTCTTCCCACGTGACCACGGCCACGCCCAGCTGGGCCGGCTGACGTGGGCAGAGACGGCCCCCGATCCGTAGCGTGAACGCCATGGCCTCCTCCGTTCGCTTTGAAGTCCGCCAGCCGTTCTCGTCGCCTGCCCGCGACGTCTGGGATGCCCTGATCGATTGGAAGGGACATGAGGCATGGATTCCGGCCACACGGGTCGAGATCCACACCGATGGCGACCCGACCGCGATCGGTGCCGAGTTCACGGCCACGACCGGTTACGGCCCCCTTGCGCTCGTCGACCGCATGAGCGTCACCCGCTGCGACTGGGACGATGATGCTGCTTCAGGAGACTGTGAGGTCGAAAAACTCGGCCCAATCCTGCACGGTCGGGCTGGCTTCACCGTCGAACCAACCGGCGAAGGCTGCGAGGTGCTGTGGCTGGAGGATGTCACGGTGCGCTACCTCCCGGGCCTCCTTGCACCACTGGCCCGCTGGGGTGGCGCGTTCGGTTTCCGTATGGGAATGCGCAAGCTCGGCAAGCAGCTGGCGGGCTGATCCCGGCCCGACCTGAACCCGCGCGTGCGGGTCTTGCTCACGGGATCAGGACGAACTTCCCAACGTGAGCTTTCTCGAGGAACTCCTGTTGAGCAGCCACGATGTCGGTGAGCGGGAACGTCTTGGCGACTCGGGGCCGAATCTCTCCGCGTTCGATGTAGCCGATCAGGTTCGCAAAGACTGGCTCGTCCCACGCCGTGCAGCCGATGAGGGTGATGTCACGGAGGTACATCGTGCGGAAGTCGAGGTCGACGACCGGCCCTGCTATCGCGCCGGACGTGACCAGGCAGCCACCCCGCTTCACCGCCTCCAGCGCGGTCGGAAAGCCAGCGCCCGCAACATTGTCGACCACGACGTCGAAGGACTGGGCCTCGGGAACATCGTCTCGGCTGATCACCTCGTTGGCACCCAGTTCAACGACCTCATCGAACTTTGCGGGCGATGCCACACCGACAACGTGGGCGCCACGACGCCGCGCGAGTTGGACCGACGCCGATCCGGTTCCGCCTGATGCGCCGGTGACCAGCACCCGCTGGCCGGCCGTCACACCGGCACGATGGATCATGTTCTCTGCGGTGGCATAGGCACACGGGATGGCGCCGAGCTCAGCGTCGCTCCAATCGCACACCACCGGGAACACGTCGGAGGCGGGAACGACGACGTATTCGGCGAACGCCCCGTCGAAGTCCGACGCCATCCAGATGTTGTCCATGGTGTCGTAGCCGTCAGGCCGCATGCAGGCCCGAACGATGCTTCGCTTGCCGAGCAGGGACGGATCGGAATCGACGCCGAGCTCGTCGACGATGCCACAACAATCGGTCCCCTGAATGAGTGGCCACGGCGTCGCGGCATTCCAACCGCCGTCGTCGCGGTGGACCGCTTCGTCGGCCTCGGCCGCATCGGTCGCGGTGGCGTCGGTGGAGCCGCTCACGCTCGACGAGTACCACCCGAGGCGGGTGTTGATCTCGGTGTTGTTCATTCCAGCCGCCAGCACCCGCAAGCGGACCTCACCGGGGCCGGGCTCGGGAATCGGGACCTGCCTGATGTCGATCATGTCGAACCCCCCGTTTCCGAGGGTCACTGCGGCGGTCATGGTTGCGGGTGCCGTGTCGGTCATCGTCATCAGCGTGCCTTGCTCGGGTCTGAAACCCCCGTCGGGCCGGTGTACAGCACGGTCGATCGGAACGGAGCGAAACCCACATCCCGATACAGCCGACCCGAGGCCGGGTTGTCAACCTCGTAACAGATCTTGATGCGTTCGGCGCCGGTTGCGAACAGCGCATTGACCCCGGCTGTCAATACGTGGCGGGCGAGACCCCGTCGCTGGTGGGCGTCGTTGGTCCGCATCGGCTCGACGAGTCCGGTGCGCGTGACGGGATCGAACCAGAACAAGCCGTACGCGGCCGCATCGCCATCGACCGTGCGCACGACCAGATCGAGGTCAGCTCGGTACAGCGATGTTTCTCGGAGCCGTCGTTCGAGGTCGGGACCGCTGCGCACATTGTGGTGCGGCCGATCGAGATCGTTGTCTCGCCGCAGCAGCCGGTAGCCCGGCATCAGGGAGCTGACGGCCGGTGGGGTTTCGCGTGGGAGCCACGCCTCGGTGATTCGTTCGCTGGCGTCAGCCAGGAACGCGCGCCGTTCGAGCTCGGCCATGAGCGCACGATCGGTCTCCGCAACCTCGAGTTCGACCGTGTCGATGCCGTGGATGTGGGCATGATCGATGCCCCGGCGCACAACATGGAGCCATCCGTCGCCATCGACGCCGGGGAGGGCAATCGGGCTGAGCGACACCGACGTCGGCCACGCCGTCAGGATCGCCGCAGCGATCGGCTCGCCGTCGGCGTCGAACCAGAAGAGCTGCGGCAACTCGTCGGTCGGTCGCGCCATGCGCCACCACCACTGCACATCGGCGGACTCCCACAATCCGTGGGTTGGATCGGCCCTACGGTTGCGCCGAAGGAGCCTCGTGACCATGTCGAGAGCGTCGAACCCGGTGTGGGTTGCTTCGGTGCCAGGGATCACAGCCCGACTCTAGAGCCAGCGAACCCGCGGTTCGCCGCGCTGGGTCTGGTTGACTGGCCCGATGCCGGGCCCCGACCTCAACGACTACTTGCGTCGCATTCTCACCGCTGACGTCTACGACGTGGCCAGTGAGACGCCCCTCGACGCTGCCCCGAATCTCTCGGCTCGGACCGGCAACGAGGTGCTGCTGAAACGAGAGGATCTGCAACCCGTCTTCTCGTTCAAGGTCCGTGGCGCGTACAACAAGATGGCGAAACTCGACGCCGCCCAGCGCAGTCGTGGAGTCATTTGCTCGTCGGCGGGAAATCACGCACAGGGCGTCGCGCTTGCGGCCGGGCATCTCGACTGCCGAGCGGTGATCGTGATGCCGGTCACGACGCCTGCGGTGAAGGTCGACGCGGTTCGTGCACGCGGGGCCGAGGTCGTGCTGCACGGCGAGTCCTACAGCGACGCCGAGATCGAAGCTCGCCGGTTGATGGAACGAGACGGGCTCGTCTTCGTGCATCCGTTCGATGACCCCGATGTGATTGCAGGGCAGGGCACGATCGGCATGGAGCTCCTCCGCCAACATCCAGGGTCGATCGATGCGGTTTTCGTTGCCATCGGCGGTGGTGGCCTCATCTCAGGCATTGCGGCCTATCTCAAGGCGCTCAAGCCCGGGATTCGGATCATTGGGGTGCAGACCGAGGACTCTGATGCCATGGCCCGAAGCGTCGAGGCCGGCGAGATCGTGGAACTCGTCGACGTCGGCCTGTTCAGTGACGGGACCGCAGTACGCCGAGTTGGCACCCACACGTTCGGCCTCGTGCAACACCACGTCGACGAGATCCTGCGGGTCGACACCGATGCCGCCTGCGCCGCCATCAAGGATGTCTTCACCGACACGCGCGCGATTCTCGAACCGGCGGGCGCGCTGGCGATCGCGGGTCTCAAACAGTACGCGGCCCGACCTGAGGTCCATGATCAGACCCTGGTCGCAGTGGCGTGTGGCGCCAACATGAACTTCGATCGGCTTCGGTTCGTGTCGGAGCGAGCCGAGATCGGCGAACAGCGCGAGGCGGTCTTTGCGGTGACCATCCCAGAGACGCCGGGGTCGTTTCGCCGGTTCTGTGCCGAAGTCGGCGACCGCTCGGTCACCGAGTTCAATTACCGAATCGGCGACTCGGCGGTCGCTCACGTCTTTGTGGGCATCGAGACTCGCCATCGTGACGAGGCGCCCGAGATCGCTGGTCGGCTCAACTCGGCGGGTTTCACCACCCTCGATCTCACGGGCGACGAACTCGCCAAGGTGCATCTTCGCCATCTGGTCGGTGGGAAGTCATCGTTGGCGAGCGACGAGGTGCTCTATCGGTTTGAGTTCCCCGAACGGCCAGGGGCCCTCATGCGCTTTCTCGATGCGATGCGGCCCGACTGGAACATCTCGCTTTTCCACTACCGCAACCACGGCGCTGACTACGGCCGCGTGCTCGTCGGCATGCAAGTGCCCGGCCACGACCACGATGCCTTTCGGGCGTTCCTCGGTGACCTCGGCTACCGGTTCTGGGACGAAACGGACAACCCGGCCTATCAGCTGTTCCTCGGGAGCTGACCGACCGCTCGCTCAGTCAGACGAATCGACACCAGGGCCGTCGTCGGCGCGGGCGGTGGGTCCGTCTTCGTCGCCGAGCGCGTCGGACAGTCGGTCGATCATGGCGTCGTCGAGATTGGCGTAGACGAGGTCAGAGCCGGTGAAGCGAGCCGCCTCGGCAACCAACGCGTCTTCTTTGAGGTCGGTGACGAGAAGCGCCACGATCGCCGAGTTCGGCTCGACCGTCTCGCGGAACCACGCCACCCACTCGTCGGAAATACCGAGGTCGATCACTTTCGCCGCGAGTGCGCCAGCCCCAGCACCTGCCGCAAGGCCGGCCGCCCAGCCCACCGGGCCGCCGACCAGCAGCCCGACGAGGCCAGCCCACATCGCGCCGGAGAACGCCGAGCGACCTGGTTGCGGGTCGGTGGTCTCGACCACCCGGGTGTTGCCGCCGTCGTCTTTCACGATCAGCACTCGATCCTTGAGAACGAACTCGCCGCGAGACGCCATACCGAGTGCCGCCGTCATGAACTCCTGGGCGCGGTACAGGTCGTCGAAGGCGATCCCCACAAGGACTTGCGGGGTCTGATCGTCACTCATGGTTGAACCCTACGTCGGCGTCCACGTTCAGCGCCCCATGGCATAGAACTCGTCGTTTGGGCGCATGTTGGAGACGTTGGCGAGCCGGTTCGACAGTGCGAAGAAGGCGGCGATCGAAGCGATGTCCCACACGTCGTCATCGTCGAATCCGTGGTCGTGCAGCGCGTTCACATCGGCATCGTCGACGACGTGCGCCGCTTGAGACACCCGCACGGCGAAATCGAGCATCGCCTTTTGCCGGTCGGTGATGTCGGCCTTGCGATAGTTCGCGGCGAGCTGTTCGGAGATCCGAGGGTCCTTCGCTCGGATCCGCACGATCGCGCCGTGGGCGACCACACAGTACTGACACTGGTTCAAGCTCGATGTCGTGACCACGATCATTTCTCGTTCGGCCTTGGTCAGATTGCCGGGGCGATCCATCAGTGCGTCGTGGTAGGCAAAGAAGGCGCGAAACTCGTCCGGTCGGTGGGCCAGGGCAAGGAAGACGTTGGGGATGAAGCCCGACTTCTCCTGAACCGACACGATCCGTTCGCGAATGTCGTCGGGCACGTCGTCGAGTTCGGGAACGACGAAACGGCTGATCGGGTCGGCAACGCTCATGGCCTCGGTTGTACCACGCGGCCACGGCACCGACCTCACGGTACGGTTCCCCGAAGTCGAGCCAGGAGTAGTTGATGTCCGACCTGTTCGAAGGCCCCCGGTACTACCGGAACATGACCTTCCACAAGCACACGGATCGAACGGTCGGGTTCCTCGAGCTGTTCTACGACCTGGTCTATGTGGCCACGCTGATTCAGATCGGCAACTTCTTGAGCAGCAATCTCAACTGGACCGGATTTGGCCAGTTCCTGGTCTTGATGTTCGTGACGTGGTGGGCATGGTCAGGTGAGACGACGTATCAGAACCGCTATGTGGTGGACGACGTCACGCACCGCATTTTGGTGATGGTGCAGATGTTCGGTGTCGCGGCCATGGGGTTGAGTGTCAGCGATGCGTTCGGGTCGCTCTCCACCCAGTTCGCGCTCTCGTTCGTGCTCGTTCGGTCGTTGCTGGCCGTCATGTGGTTTCGGTCGGCGCGAGTGCATCCTGCGGCCAAGGCCCACGCCGTGACGTACATCAGTGGCTTTGCCGGCGGCATCGCCATCTGGCTCGGCTCGATTGCGCTGCCCGAAGACGCTCGCTGGGTCGCCTGGCTGGTCGCGATCGTTTTCGAGATCGTGTTCTTCAGCCGACCAGCTGCACTCGACGAAATCCGACAGTGGCCACCTGATGACCATCATCTCGTCGAACGCATGGGGATCTTCACCATCATCGTGTTGGGCGAGGCCTTCGTGAAGGTGCTCGACGATGCGCAGGGCACGGCGCTCGGGGTTGACGAGATCGTCTCCGGCGCACTTTTGATCACGGCGCTCTTTGCGCTCTGGTGGCTGCATTTCTCCGATAGCGCCGGTGAGCTGTACGACCTCGACGCAAATGCCAAACCGCTCGCGTGGATGTACGGACATCTCGTGCTTGCGATCGGGCTCGTGATGTTTGGGGTGGCCGCGAAGAAGCTGTTCGGCGAAACGCTGAGCTACCCGGACGAGAGCGTCACAGACACGTATCGAATCCTCCTCACCGGGTCGCTCGTCATCTTCTTGGTGGCGCAGGCCGCCATCACCTTCGGGGTGGACGATGCCCTCACGACGTTGAGTCAGAAGCGTCGAGTAGTGGGGTACATCGCGACCGCCGCGATCATTGCGGTGCTCGGGGTCGTGGTGACCTCGTTGACCGCAGCGGCAACGACCGGTTTGTTGACCGCCGTCTTGTTGATCCCGGTGATCGATGCGATCGCGCAGACCAAGCGACTGGCGGCGACGGCGTCGACTCAGCCCGAACAGCAGGAATGATTCTCACTGTTGGTACTCTCGGCGGGTGCCCTCGTCCACCGAGACTCACACGCCGGTCTGCCTCCTCGGTGCCGGCCCGCATGGCTTGTCGATGGCGCTGCACCTGCAGGCCGCGGACCGAAACCTGACCGATGAGATGGTGGTGATCGACCCGTCGGGGGCGTGGATGTCGACCTGGGTCGACCAGTTCGCCCGCCTCGACATCGACATCCTTCGCTCCCCCAGCGTCCATCACCCGGCCCCCGACGTCGATGCCCTCGCCGCCCACACGCTGTCACATCGCCTTCCGACGTCGGGGCTGGCCTACGACCTCCCCACGACCCACGCGTTCAACGACTTCTGTGCCGAGCTGGCGTCGACTGATGGCCTCCGGGCCCCACGTACCGGGGCGCCCACCACCATCACCGCCCACCCGGATGGCGGGCTGCGAGTCCACATGGCCACTGGCGACATCGTCGCGGAGCGCCTGATCGTCGCCAGCAACCCTCACCGGCGGACCCTGCCGTCATGGCTCGAACCACTGCTGGGCCGATCGAAGGCGCAGCTCGCCCATGCCGCCGACGTCGATCTCCGCACCCTCGACGACCTCCGCGGCGAACGGATCGTCATCGTCGGCGGGGGCCTTTCCGCGGCACACCTGGCGCTGGGTGCAACCCGTCGAGGCGCACACGTCGAGCTGCTCGTCCGGCGAGCGCTCACCACTCGGGCCTTTGACACCGAGCCCGGTTGGCTCGGACCGAAGTACCTCACCGCCTACAGCGCCTGCGCCGACCTCGACGAGCGTCTGGCCATGGCCATCGGCGCCCGGGGTGGCGGCACGATGCCGCAGTGGATGCGCGACCAGCTCCACGACGACCGCATCACCATCAGCGAAGGCAGCGCCGTCATCTCGGCCCGGGCGACGCCGGAGGCCTACGAGCTCGATGTGGCGACCGGTCGCCGGGTCGTCGCTGACCGGCTCTGGTTGGCCACCGGCACGACGGCAGACATCACGTCGCTGCGCGCGCTGGAACCGCTGCTCCCCGACATCGCCGTCATCGATGGGATCCCCGTTGTCGACGACCACCTGCGAGCCGGGCCGCACCCGGTGTACATGATGGGGCGCTTGGCGATGCTCACGCTCGGGCCGGCGGCGGGCAACCTGTGGGGCGCTCGCCACGCGTCTCGCCGGATCACCGAGGCAATCACCGGGATCCGAGTCAACATGGTGTCAGGCCAACCGGAGTCGAATCGTCGCTGAGACTCCGATCTCGGTGTGACCGCTCAGGCCTCGGTGGGACAGGTCAGGCCTCGGTTTTGCAGGCGCGGCGACCGCGTTTCTTGCCCTTGCAGCACCCGCACGTTCCGAGCGGGTTGTCGGAGAAACCGGCCGGCCGGGTGCCCTTTGGGGTCACTCGCCCACCTGCTTTGCGTTTCCCCTTGGCCATGGAACCAACCTACCCGGCCCGCGCCACGCGGCGGCCCGATGCCGGGCCGAGCGCGATTGCTTCGAGGTCATCGACCGACCGAACGGTGACCGCCCGATCCACTGCTGCGGCGTATCCCACCATCTCCCCCCGACCCAGCCGCCATGCACCCGCGGGTTCCGGGGAGATCCAAAGGGTGGCTGCGCTCTGCGCCGTGATTTTGCGAACCGTCTCGAACGCAGGATCGCGCCCGTTGCACCGCCCGTCGCTCAAGATGACGACCTGGGTCTCGGGCGAGACCAGATAGTGCCATCGTGACCACCAGGCCCGAAGCGCTCGACCGGGGTCAGATGCTGCTTGCACGTCGACGGCACCGAGCACGGCTTCGATCGCCCGAGTCGAGTCTGCGGTGCGCAGGGCCCGGTCGATCGGCACGAAGGTGTCGACGAACCCAAAGCTCCGAAGCGAACCCACCGCCGACCGAAGCCGATGCACGAGGTGCAACACGAGACGAGACGTGCCGCGCACCGAGAGGCTGACGTCGACGAGCACGACCAGCCGGGCGGCATCGTGGCGACGGCCGAGACGGCGAACATCGATCGGCATTCCGGCCGCGGTGACCGTGCGCCGCATGGTTCGTCGGAGGTCGATGGTGCCGTACGGGGCCTGCCGCCGCCGCCAGGAACTCGAGCCGTTCAACTCACGATTGAGACGCCGTACGCAACGGTTCAGATGATCTCGCTCGGTGCGGGTGAGCGGTTGGGTGAGCGCCGTCACTCGGTTCGCCGCGAACGAAAGACCCGAGGCATTGCGTCGACGTTCCAGCGCCGTGGTCAGTACTTCCCGGGCGAGTTCGAGCGACGTATCGGGCGGCGCCTCCGGGAGCGCGACGACAACGTCTGCCTCTCGAACCTGCGTCTCCCCCGTCTCGTCGGTTGGTGGCGCCATGGCCAGGTCACCGTGGGAGGTGACCTCCTGTCCGCCATCGATGTGGGCTTGGGCGGGGGTCGTCGTCGAACCCTGGAGCCCATCGTCGTTGGTTGCGCCGTCCGCGTCGGCTTCCGCCTGCTCGATCGCGACCGCCTCGTCGGTGTGGATCCGGGCGGCATCGATCGTGTCGGTGTCGAGGGCGACGGTGGCCAGGTCGTCGGCGTCGACGACGACGTCATCTTCGATCGCATCGAGCGCGTTGCCGCTGAACCAGAGGGCGAAGAGCTCGTCGAACCCGTCGGGGTTCACGGTCGCCCAGCTCAGCCCCACCTTCAACGCGTGATGCACCGCAGCGCGATCCGCCAGATCGATCAGGGTGAAGGCGCGGGCGACGTCGATCAGCTCCGCGGCCCCGACGTGCCCCTGGTTGCGGCGGACGAGCTCCGCAAATCCGCACAGACCGGAGATCACGAGCCACCCGAGGACAGCTCGGCTCGCGCCAGTTCGACGTCGCGACGTCGCTTCACGATGGTCAGCAAGGTTGCGTCGATGGTTGCATCGTCGAGGTCACCGGCGGAAAGCAGCAGCAGCGCCTTCGCCCAATCGACCCCTTCGGACACGCCCGGTGGCTGTTCGAGTTCCAGCTCGCGTAGCCGGCCCAACGCATCGACGACTCGGGATCGAAGCGCCTCGGTGATTCCGGGCACCGCGGTTTCGAGGATCACGGCTTCCCGCTCCGGATCGGGGTAGTTGATGCCGATCCGGAGGCAGCGACGACGCACGGCGTCCGCAAGCTCACGAGTCTCGTTGGATGTGATGAAAACCCACGGCGTGGTCGTTGCCGCCACCGTCCCGAGTTCGGGGATGGTGACCTGCTGCTCGTCGAGCGTTTCCAGCAAAAGCGCGTCGAGCGCATCGTCGGCCCGATCGAGTTCGTCGACCAGCAACACCACCGGGTCGGGAGACCGAAGTGCGGTCAGCAGCGGACGCTCCAGGAGGAACTCCTCGGTGAACAGGGCCGCGGCCGAAACGTCCTCGGCGGCGTTCGTCGTCTGAGCTGCGAGCAGTTGGGTGGCGAGTAGTTGCCGCCCGTAGTCCCACTCGTACACCGCCTGTGTTGCGTCGAGTCCCTCGTGGCACTGGAGGCGAACGAGCCGCCGACCGCTGGCGGCGGCGACGGCTTGGGCCAGCGACGTCTTTCCGACCCCTGGGGGTCCCTCCAGCAAGAGCGGCCGGCCGATGCCGATCGCCAAATGGACCGCTGCCGCGATCTGCTCATCGGCGATGTAGCCGACCGCGGCGAGGCGCTCGGTGATCTCGACGGGGGAAGCTCCGAGCGACTCGCCGGCGGCCGCGCTCGTCACGACCGAGCGCCAACGAGTGAATCTTCGAGCACGGCGGCCATCGACTCAGGGGTCATCATCTTCGGGTTGGTCATGGTGCACACATCGCCCATGGCATGGGTTGTCAGGTGGGCGATGTCGGCATCGGGTGCCGAGATCTCCGGGAAGTCATTCATGCCGATCCGGCTCTTGGTGTACTCCGGCAGGCTGGAGAAGTTCTGGGGGATTCCGACATCGTCAGCGAGTCGGTTGATCCCTTCGATGGCCAGGTCGGCAGCCTTTACGTCGGACATCCCGAACGTGTTGTACCCCATGGCGAGCGCCATCTTGGCGTACTTCGGGTAGGCCGCCGAGACGTTGTGTTCGAACACGCGCGAGATCGCGATGCCATTGCCGAGGCCGTGGTGGGTGTCGTATTTGGCCGAGAAGGCGTGAGAGACGGAATGGGTGATGTCGAGCCCGGCAGAGTTGAAGGCGAGTCCGGCGATGTACTGGGCGTACATCATCCCTTCTCGGGCAACCGGGTCGTAGCCGTTGCCGACGACGGCGGGAAGATGCTTGAACGTCATCTCGATCGCTTGGAGGGCCGAACCGTGCGACGACAGGGAGTCGAGGATCGAGACGTAGGCGCCAGCAGCGTGCGCGAGGACATCGAATCCGCAGTAGGCGGTGAGGTCCGAGGGCATCGGCATGAACAGCACCGGGTCATCGATCGCCATCGACGGCGAGATCTGATGGGCGAAGGCGGTGAACTTGTTGTTCTCGGGGCCCGAGGTCGTGTCGGTGATCACGAAGGCAAAGCTGGTCTCGGAGCCGGTGCCGGCGGTGGTCGACACCGCGATGTGGGGCGGCAGCACCGGATTGTCGAGTTCGAGTGGTCCCTGGAAGTCGTTGATGTTGCGGCCGTCGTGGGCGGCGACGACGCGGGTTGCTTTGGTGCAGTCGTGGCTCGAACCTCCGCCGAGGGAGATGAAGCCGTCGCATCCGGCATCGACATAGGCGACGTGGGCGTCCATGACGTTGTAGTCCTTGGGGTTGGACTCGACCTTGTCGAAGACTTCGACGCTCACACCGGCGTTCTCGATGATGGTTTTGACCTCATCGACAATGCCGGTACCGCGAAGGCCGGTGGTCATCAGCAGCGCACGGGTGATGCCGACCTGAGCGGCAGAGACGCCGATCATTTCGTGGGCACCAGGACCAAGGAGCGCTGCGGGCGTCGGATGGACGTTCTTGATCGGGAACAGGTGAAGGCGGCTGATATCCATGGCGGCGGAGCGTAGTTGAGAACGGCTCTCACTCTGGAACCGACCAGGCAGCCCATCAAGCCACGATCTTTTGGCAGGTCGACTGCCAGAAGCTAGTTTTCGGCGCCATGGACATCACCATGCTGGGGACGGGATCGCCGATTCCTGACCCGAACCGCGCAGCACCCACCGCCCTGGTCAAGGCCGGCGACACCCACATCCTGCTCGACGCCGGTCGCGGCGTCGTCATGCGAATGGCCGCCGCCGGATCGATGCCGCCGATGCTCAGCGCGGTCCTCATCACCCACTTCCACAGCGACCACATCGCCGCGCTCAACGATGTGATCACGACCCACTGGGTCATGACCCAAGAGAACGCGACGCTCGAGATCTACGGCCCGAACGGCCTTGCCGATCTGGTCGACCGCACCGTCGCCATGCTCGAGTTCGACATCGGCTACCGCATCGCGCATCACGAGGAGCTCACCGAAGGGCCCCGGCTCGACGTCACCGAGCTCGAACCGGGCGATGCCTTCACGATCAACGATGTCTCCGTCACCACGGCAGCCACCGAGCACCCACCCGTGTTCCCGACGATCGGCTACCGACTCGAACACGACGGCGCCACTGTCGCGTTGGTGGGCGACACCAACCCGTGCGAGGGGGTCGACGAGCTCGCCGCAGACGCGGACGCCTACCTGCAGTCGGTCATTCGCAAGGACCTGGTCCGCCAGATCCCGATGGAGATGATCCAAGACATCCTCGACTACCACTCCGATGTGGTCGAGGCCGCACAGACCGCCACCCGCAATGGCGTCAAGCGTCTGCTGTTGACCCACATGGTGCCGGCACCGCCGGTCGACCAGTACGACGAATGGCTCGACCTTGCTCGGGCCCACTTCGACGGCGAGATCATCATGGGGAACGACCTCACGACCGTCACGATCTGAGCGAGGTCGAGCCGGCGGCCCTCAGCTCTCGGGTCGCCGAGCGGACTTCGGTCGGAATGCGTCGATGAGCTCGGTGTCGGTCGTGAGGTAGGGCCCACCGATCAAGTCGACGCAGTAGGGAACCGCCGCAAAGACCGCATCGAGACACTCGGCGATGGCTTTGGGCTGCCCCGGTAAATTGATCACCAGCGCCCCGCCACAGATGCCGGCGGTCTGCCGCGACAAGATCGCGGTCGGGACCGCCTTGAGCGACTCGGTTCGCATCAGCTCACCGAAGCCCGGCAGCATCTTCGTGCACGCAGCTTCGGTCGCCTCGGGGGTGACGTCGCGTTCGGCTGGCCCGGTGCCCCCGGTGGTCAAGATCAAACAGCATCCGTCGGCGGCGAGCGAGCGGATCGTCTGTTCGATCCCGTCCTGCTCATCGGGGATCACCTCGGCCCGCGGTGTCCACGGCGATGTCAGGACCTGCTCGAGGTAGTCGTGGATCGCGGGCCCGCCGCGGTCTTCGTACTCGCCTCGACTCGCCCGGTCAGACACGGTGACGACACCGATGAGTGCGGCTGGTTCTTCAGACATCGACACGTTCGAGTACTCCACGCGGTTGGCCTACGCCAGCTGACCCTACTCAGCTCGGTGAACCGACGGCAGGTTCGGTCGGCGCCGGAGCGGGCCCGTGACACGCGAGGAGATCGGCCGCGGCCCGAGCACCCCCGAGGTTGCCGGCTGCCGGCCCGAGGGTGAGGGCCGCCAGCGCCCCGACGATGAACAGACCCGGCAGCCACTGAAGGTCCGCATCGAGGACCGGCCAGCCGTCGACATGGGGTGCGCGCTGCTCTGCGAGCGCCGCGAGCGGACCAGCCCTGCGGAGGTCAGGAACCGAACCGGTCGCCGCCCACACTCGGTCCACCTGACATTCCACCCCTGCGAATCCCACGACCGGACCTCGGTCGCTGGTCCGTGCGGTCACCTCGCCCGCATCGGCGACGTGCGCCACCCGAGCGCGCCGCAGCGCACGATCGAGATCGGTCGTCATCGAGCCGCGCTGGGCCCTCTCGACCAGGCTGCGCCGCTCGACGGGATCATCGATGGCCCGGAACGGGTCGAGATGGTCGTCCATCAGCCACCCGGCATCGACATCGAGGTCAGCGATGCGCCGAGGTCCTCGACTGATGAGGGTCGTCGATGCCCCCCGCTGCGCCGCCTGGAGCGCCAGCTGACCAGCGGACTGGCCGCCACCGAGCACCGCGACTCGTTCGCCGGAGCGCACGTCGGCGAGATCCACATCGCTGCTGTGCACCACGCAGCCACCAAGCTCGACACCGTCGGGAACCCGGCGGCGGCGGGGGTTCGCGGCCCACACCACCTGGCGAGCCATGATCGCCGACCCGTCACCCAGCTCGACTCGCCACGCCCACGACGCACTCGTTTGCCGGATCCGCTGCAGGCCCACGACCGATTCCGGCCAGACCCGATCGGTGAGCTCACAGCGGTCGCTCAGCGTGCGACAGAACGCAGAGAAGGCCGCCGTCGTCGGGCGACGAAGCGGCCCGACCGCTCCAGCGTTGGCCTTCGCCGCGCAGGAGGCCTCGAACGTCGTTCGCTGGGGATACGCGTGCACGTAGGCCATGTCGTCAGGGTCTGGGTGATGAACGCCTGGACTTCTCAGCACATCGATCCGTTGCTGTTGGAAGCCGCGCTGCCACGCGTCGAGCCAGGATCCGGACGGATCGACGACACAGAGGCCAGCAGCGGCGGCGGGCCCGTCCGCGACCCACCGCGCGGCGACGGTCAGCGCCTGAGGCCCAGCGCCCACGATGACCGTGTCGGCCAGCGCTGCCGGCCCTGCGTGAGGCCGCTCTACGATCGAGGCATGGCTCAACCGACCGTCACCCCGGCGCTGCTCGAGGATCTCATCAGGCGTTGCCGAGTCGCACTCGACCCGCGAACCGAGTTTGACCGCGCCGCCTGCAAGGCGATTCTCACCGACTTGGGCGAGGTCCACGACCATCTTGCGCGAACCGAACAACGTGATCTCGGCGAGTGGATCCGGGACCTTCCCACCGAGCAGTTGGGTGATTTCCTGGCCGACATGGAGGTGACGGCGCGGCAAGCAGACACCGACTCCGACATCGGATCGTTCATTTCCGCACTGGCGGACTGGCAAACGACCGCAGAAGCGAGCCGACACGGTTGGACAGCCACCGACGAACCACCGGATCCATACGGCGACAACCTAGCAGAATAGGAACGGTTCTCATTTCGGTGGAAGCCCAGCCCACCCGACCAATCCAGGTTTTCCGCAGAACGGTGTAATCGAACGCCAGGTTCGTTCGTCAGCCTCCATAGCCGAATCCTGATTGGAGCCCCGAGATGAACACCTGCACCTGTCCCACCCCGTGCGCCTGCGAACGAACCGAGCACGGCTGCTGCTGTGGCGAAACCTGTGCCTGCGGCACGGACTGCACCTGCCAGGCATCCTGCGGCTGCCCGGCAACCTCCTGACTCCGTAGGCTGGGACCATGATGCGGGCACCGCACGTCGCCAACCGCCACGAACTCGTCGCGACGACGCTCGATCGCCACCGCGGCGAGCTCGACGCGTTCGTTCGCGCCCGCGTCCGTCGCGACGACGTCGACGACGTGTTGCAGGTCGCAGCGTTGCGAGCGATCGAACGAGCCGAGTCACTCGACGACGAGGACCGGGTGCTGGCGTGGCTGTACCGCATCCACCGCAACCTCATCATCGACACCTACCGGCAGCGAGCACGAACCCCGACCGAGGTCGACGACGAGCAGATTCCAGACACGGCCGACCCCACCCCGGCCGATCTGTGCCGCTGCAGCCTTTCGCAGGCTCAGCGGTTAGCGCCGAACTACACATCGATTCTGACGCTCGTCGACACCGAAGGACTCGAACTGCGAGACGCCGCCCGCCGTCTCGAGATCTCGCCGAACAACGCCGCCGTGCGGCTCCACCGGGCTCGCCGGGCCCTACGGGCGGCGATGCAGGAACACTGTGGCGTGACCAACCCTCGCGACTGCCTCACCTGTCGATGTGTCGAGGATGCCTGCTGCGCCGCGTGACCCCTCGACGAGCGCCCGCAACATCGACACCGAGCTAAGAACAATTCTCGTTTGCCGGTAGGGTCAAGGGACTCCGGACACGTCCGCAACCCCCAGGAGACCGCCTTGTCCGATTCCGCTCTCATCACTGAACTTCACGACGTGATCGTCGTTGGCGCCGGAGCTGCCGGCATCGGTATCTCGGTAGCGTTGACCCACGCCGACATCACCGATTTCATCGTGCTCGACCGTGAAGCGCCCGGGGCATCGTTTGCCAAATGGCCCGCTGAGACCCGGTTCATCACCCCGTCGTTCCCGACCAACTCGATCGGCATGCTCGACCTCAACTCGGTTGCGCTCGGCACCTCGCCGGCCGTGACCTTGCGGGCGGAACATCCGACCGGCCTCGAATACGCCGCCTACATCCAGCTGCTCGCGGAGTTCTTCGAGGTACCGGTTTCGGGCAACACCGATGTGCTGGGCGTCGAGAAGGTCGATGACGAGTTCCACGTTCGCATCGCCGAGGGCATCATCCGCGCCAAACACGTGATCTGGGCCGCCGGCGAGTTCCAGTACCCGAACCTCGATGGCATCCCCGGCGCCGAGCATTGTGTGCACACCGCCACCGTCGAGAGCTACGACGAGCTCGAGGGCGACGAATTCATCATCATCGGCGGCTACGAGAGCGGCATCGACGCGGCCTACCACCTCGCCAAGCGCGGCAAGAAGGTCACCCTCTTCGACAGTGGCTGCCCGTGGAAGTCGGAGACCTCGGATCCGAGTGTCGCCCTGTCGACCTACTCGATGGAGCGCATGGAAGACCAGGCGTTCATCGACAACGTCGAAGTGCAGCCCTACACGAAGGTCGCTGCGGTCCAGCGTTCCGGCGACGGTTTCGCGGTGGCGTCCATGGACGGTGTGCTGTTCGACTGTGACAACGCACCGCTCTTCGCCGGCGGCTTCCTCGGAAGTCATCAGATGGTCGCCCATCTGTTCGAAGAGCGCGAGGACGGCTTCCCGCACCTGAGCGACGACGACGAATCGACCATCACCCCCGGGCTCTTCCTCTGCGGACCCGCGGTTCGCCACGGCAACATGTCGTTCTGCTTCATCTACAAGTACCGGCAGCGCTTCGCCGTCGTCGCTAAGAAGATCGCCACCTCGCTCGGCATCCCGGCCGAAGACCTCGAGGTGTACCGCGAATGGGGCATGTACCTCGATGACCTCAGCTGCTGCGGCGAGGAATGCGTGTGCTGACCGACGATCAGACAACGACCCGGCCTGCCTGGCAGACCAAGGCCACGAGCATCGAATGGCTCGGGCAAACCGTCGCCAGTCTGTGCTGGATCACCAGCGTCTTCGTGTACGGGATCTCATCGGCCGGTGACTGGCTGCAGCTTGCGGCCGCAAGCGCATGGATGACCGCCAACATCGGTGCGCTCGTCGCCGCCGAGTGATCTCACCCGCCCGGGTACGCTCGTGGCAACCCTGAATCCGGAGAGGCATCCATGACCATCACCGAGGCCGACCTCGCTGCCGCCCGCACTGCCTGGGGCGACGGTCTCGTCGCCATCGCCAAAGCGTTCGAGGCGGACGGCATCGACGGTGCCCGATCGGTCGCCAACGATGTGCTCGATGCGGCCTACGGCTACAACCTCGGACCGGTGCTCTTCAAGCCGACGATGGCCAGCGGCGAGCAGACCTTCCGCCCGACCAAGGCCGGCGCCCTCTCGTACTTCATTGCCCACGACCCGAGCTATCCCCTCGACGGCGGGTTCGCACTCAAGGGCTGGCGGGCCGTCACCTCAGAAACGTCGGCATCGTTCATCGAGGGCGACGTTGCCATGTGGATGGGCTGGGTGATCATGACCGACAAAGACGGCAACGTCACCACCGTCGACAAGAGCTTCGGCTACACGCGCGACGCCGAGGGAACGCTTCGCATCGTGCAACATCACTCGTCGCTGCCCTATCAGCCCTGAGGAGAGAGGCCGGGGTCGCTACGCCTGGCGCTCCACCATCTTGCGAGCGATCCGCTCGGCCACCATCACGGTGCCGAGGTAGGTGTTGCCAGACGGGATCGTTGGCATCACCGAGGCGTCCACCACTCGAAGACCATCGACACCGATCACTCGGCCGTCGGTATCGACAACCGAACCCATCGGGCAGGTGCCGACCATGTGGCCGTAGCTCACGGTGAGACGCTCGAGCGCCTGCTCGACGGCATCGGGTGCGGCGAGGTCAAGCGGCATCACCGCCTCCGCGCCGATCCGTGCGCACGCGTGGCTCCGTTCCCACGCCCGCACCCGATCGAAGCCGTGGCGCAGCCGCTCGACTCCGTCGGCGGGCAAGGGAGGGGCGACGACCGTCGGTGCGGCCGGGTCGTCGCCGAGCCGGACGGAACCGGCGCCGCTCGACCGAAGCAAAAACACGCTCATGAGGAATGTCGTCGCCGTGTCGTCGGAGCCGGGGGGCATGACAGGGAACGCGTGATAGTCCACGTCGGTGCCGTTCGACGCCCCGCAGAGCACAACTTGGGCGGGCCCGGCGCTGCTTCCTCGCGGTCCGGGGTGGGTGTACAGCAGACCCGGGCCGAGATGATCGGCGAGCGTCGAGCCCACCGGGAGGTCAGCGGCAACAGCAACGCCGTGATCGCGTAGGTGGGCGGCGGGCCCGATGCCGGAGCGGAGGAGCAGCCACGGCGTCCAGAGCGCTCCGGCGCTCAGCACGACCTCGTCGGCCATGACGTGCGCTCCGGATCGCAACGCGACCCCGACGACGGTTGCACCGTCGAGCAGCAGATGGTCGACCTCGGCGTCGGTGCGGATGTCGAGTGAGGGACGGGCCCGTACGTCATCGGTGAGGTACGCCGAGCTCGTGCTGACCCGGCGGTCGTGCTCGTCGATGGTGACCGGGAAGATCCCGATGCCGGGGAGCTGGGCCGGGTCGTTGATGTCGTCGGCGAACCGGTCTCCGAACGCGACGACAGCGTCTCGAAATGAGCGAGCGGCCGGAGCGAGTTCGTCCTCTCGCCAGCGCCGCACCGGTAGCGGGCCAGCGTCGCCGTGCAGGCCGCTGGGGCCGAAATCTCGATCGGTTTCGGCGGCGATGAAGGTGTCGAGAACGTCGGCCCATCCCCAACCAGAGAGACCTCGCTGCTCCCAGCCGTCGTAGTCGGCCGGGAGGCCTCGCAGGGTCGCCATCCCGTTGCGAGCCGACGTGCCGCCGAGCACCCGGGCTTGCAGCCCCTCGATCGGGCCCGCCGACCCGACCATCGGCACTGAGTGCATCACGTTGGCGGTCCATGCAGCGGCTGCGCGCGCTGGCGCGAGCACCGACTCGTCATAGGTGCTGTCATCGGGCCCCGCTTCGAGCACCGTCACCTTGCGTCCCGGCGCCGCCGACAACCGGGCGGCGAGCACGGAACCAGCCGTTCCCCCACCGACGACGAGCGTGTGGTGGGGTGGTGCGATCATCGGGTCAAGATCTCCATGGGTCGAAGCCTAGGACGGCTGCGTTGCCCTCGGCGGAGAACCGCTCGCCTACGCTGCGGACATGTCGTTCGCCTCATCGTTGCGACCGGTGACCAGTCTTCGCCTGCTGTGCGAAGCGGTGTCCGCGCGAGGGATCGACCCGGCGAGTGTCCTGGCCGGTACGGGAGTGGATGAGTTGCGCTTGCGTGAGCCGGGAGCGGAGATCTCAGCCGAACAGGAAATGCGTGCGATCGCCAATGCGGTCGAGCGCTACCCCGAGCCAGCCGGGCTTGGGGTCGAGGTCGGGCGCCGGATGCACGTGAACTCGTTCGGCATCTGGGGGTTCGCGATGCTGACGAGCCCGACGTACCGAGCAGCCACGGAGACGGCCATCGAGCACGTTCGGCTCTCGCTGGTGCTCGCCGACCTCGATCTCGTGGAAGACGACGAGCACGCACGGTTGTCCTTCGATCTCGCGAAACTCGCCCCGCGGGTTCGGCCCTACGTCCTCGAACGTCACGCCGTTGTCGCCTTGAACTTCTCTCGCGAAGCGATCGACGCAGCCACCATGCAGCAGTTTCGAGTCGAGACCCGTCACCCACGCCAGTACGCAGCCGCGCTGAGCGAGAAGATCGGTCTGGACGTGGCCGGCGATTCGGAGCTCGATGCGCTCGTCTTCCCGGCCGCCGTGCTCGATCGGCCGATCCCGCGTTCCGATCCAGCAACGCTTCGGTACTGCCTCGAGCAATGCGAGATTTTGGGGGCGCAGCTGCAGGAGGACCCGGAGCCGTGGTCGGCCCAGGTCAGAGAGCTCCTCGTCGAAGACATCGCGGCTGAGCATCACATCGGGGCGGTCGCATCTCGGTTGGCCGTCAACGAGCGGACGTTGCGGCGCCGCCTGGCCGACGAGCACACGACCTTCCGCGAGCTCTACACCGACACGCGCCTGTCGATCGCGCACGAGCTGCTCCGGACGGCGGGTCTGAGCGTCGAGACGGTCGCTCGCCGGGTCGGCTATGCCGAGCCAGCGAGCTTCGTGCGTTCGTTCGCCCGCCGCTACGGCGCGACGCCAGGGCAGGTTCGACGACGTCCGCGCTGACCCTCGTCGGGTCGCCGCAGCGATCACGACGACGTCGTGTGCTTGTCCGCCGAGGACAAGTTCTTGATGGGGCCGGACAACCACCAGCTGAACCGTCGACATCGCCGAGATGGTGCGCTTTGTTCGTCTCATGGACATCGCTGAACCGGCCCTCGACCAACCGCTCCGACTCGTGATTCTCGGCGCGGGCTTCGCCGGCATCTGGGCGGCGATCGCCGCAAGAGAGACCGTCTCCTCGCTCGCGGTCGACATCGACATCGAGGTCATCGCACCGCAGGATCGATTCGTCCCGCGACCTCGCCTGTACCAGGCGAACCCGGAGCAGATCACGGTGCCGCTCCGAGAGATCCTCGAGGCCCGCCGCATCCAGCACGTCGAGGCGACGGTGACGGCGATCGACCCTGGAGACGCAATCGTGAGGATCATCGATGCCGACGGGGTCGAGGACCATCGACGCTACGACCGGCTGATCGTGGCGACCGGGAGCACGCTGCGCCCGCCCCCGATCGAGCAGGACCACCTGCACGACATCGACACGCTGGAAACGGCGAAAGCACTCGATCGTCGGCTCGGGCAGCTCGGGCCCGACGCGACCGTCGTCGTGGTGGGTGCCGGTTTCGTCGGCGTCGAACTGGCCTGCGAGCTTCCCACCCGAATCCCGGATGCACGCATCGTGCTGCTCGAACGGGCCACCACCGTCGCTCCCGACATGGGACCCAATCCGAGGCCGGTCATCGAAGCAGCCCTCGCCGAGCTGGGTGTCGAGGTGCGGACCGGCGTCTCGATCGAGTCGTTCGACGGGGCGACGGTAACCCTTGCCGACGGCGAGCAGTTCTCCGCTGAGGTCGTGGTGTGGGCGGGCGGCATCCAGGCGAGTTCCCTCACCGCACAGGTGCCGGGTGATCGAGACGAGCACGGCCGATTGTCGGTCGACCAGACCCAGCGGGTCCGCGGCCAGGCGGCGATCTTCGCCGCTGGCGACACCGCCGTACCACTCGACGAATCCGGTCAGCCGGTCGCGCAGAGTGCCCAACACGCCATGCCCCAGGGGACCACCGCTGGCCACAACGCCGTGGCCGACCTGTCCGGCGCGCCGCTGATCGAGCTGACGACCATGCCCTACGGCGTGTGCCTGGACCTCGGCGCTGCGGGTGCGGTGTTCACGCAGGGGTGGGAGCGAGATGTCGCCCTCGTCGGCGACGATGCCAAGGCGATCAAGCGCGACATCATGAACACCTGGCTGTATCCGCCACCGGTGTGATGGTCAGTCGTGCGTGCACCGGCGAACGAAGGTTGCGATCTCGTCGATGACTTCGTCGCGGTTGGTCTCGTTCACGAGTTCGTGGCGGGCGCCCTCGTACACCCGGATGGTGACGTCGTCGCTCGGCATGGCTTCCACCGCGGCGAGCGAGGTTCGGTAGTCGACGAAGGGGTCGTCGTCGCCATGGCAAAACAGCACCGGCATCGTCAGCTGGTCGAGGTCGGCTTGGAACTGATCGAGCGCAATCATCTCGGCTTCGAGCAGTGGACGCTTGTAGCGCTCGCGGTAGATCAGCGGATCGGTTGCATAGGCGTGAACTGCCTCAGGATCGCGCGACATCCCCGAGAAGTCGGTGGTCGCCGGCGGGAGTTCAGGCTCGGCGAGTGCCTCTCGAGCCCAGGTCCAGTCGCCGATGACGGCACCGAGCAACCCGATTCCGGCAACCGCGTCGGGGTACAGCTGAGCGAACCGAGCAGTGAGCAAGCCGCCCATCGAGTGACCGATCATCACCACCGGTACATCTGGATGGGTCCGCAGCGCAAGGTCAACGAGTACCCGAAGGTCGGCCACAACGTCAGCGAAGTCGGTGATGAGCGCCCGTTCCCCGTCACTGCGCCCGTGGCCCACATGGTCCTCGGCGTACACGGCGGCACCGTCAGCGCTCAGACGGTCGGCGACATGGGCGTAGCGGGCGCCATATTCGGCGTACCCGTGCACGAGCACAACGATCGAGCGCGGCGGATCGGACGGCAGCCAGCAGTCGTAGTGGACCGTTCCGTTCGTTCCGGAGAAAGTTGGCATGGCGCTTTGGTCTAGCAGCCGGACACGGGCCACCGCCCATGAGGACACAGGTGCCCGTCAGCCGCCAGACTGGTCACCATGGCATCGTCCGACTCCCCCACCCGTCGCCCATCGGGCGCCATCACCCCCGTCGCACCGTTTCCATCGGCCCCACCGCCGGGCTTCATCGACGACGTCTACGAACACACCTGGCAGATCGGTCGGCCGCGGGCGGCGGTCTGGGCGTGGTTGTGTGACCCGGCGACCTTCACCGACGGACAGATTCCCCCGTGGCGGGTCGAGTTTCTCCTCAATCCCGAGGGCGAAACCGGGTTCGAACCCGGTGTGTACAACGCCCACGTTGGCCCGTTCATCTCGTTCTCGGGCGTGCTGGGCGAGATCGACGAACCGCAGTACCGGGACCTCCAGTACTTCTACGGCAGCTATGCGCTGAGCCATGCCTTGTTTCGTCCGACCCGTTTGCAGTTCTGGCTCGACGACGACGTTGCCGGCGAGAGCAGCGTGTTGCACCTACAGCTCGACACGCATGTCCGTCGCCGTGCGGCGGGGCTGTGGCGACGCATGATGCGCATCTTCTGGAAGCGCTTCGGGAGCTGGTGCGAGCGCGCCATCCCCAACAACTGGCTTCGTTGACGCAGCGTCAGCTGGTACCGGTCACTCGTTCGACGACATCGAATGCCAACAACTCGGCCATCACGCCCACCGGGCCGCCGCCGTGGCCATGCCCGCCACCGGGATGGCCATGGCTTTCGCCCGGATGCCCGCCGGCTTCGCTGTCGCCGCTGAAGTCGCCGTGGCCGTGCTCCGCGACGGCTGCCGCTTCCTCACGCACGTGCGCGTGGGCGGCGGCGAAGTCGTTGCTGCTCATCCAGGCCTGAAACGCTTCTTCGGACTCCCAACGGGTGAAGACGAAGAACGGAGATTTGCCGTCGGTCGGGCTCAACAGCAAGAACTCTTCGAATCCAGGCTGGTTTTCGACGGATCCGGCTCGCTTGGCGAAGCGCTCCATGAAGTCGTCCCCCATACCTTCGGGGACGGTGACGGCATTGATCTTGACGACGCTCATAGCGACAGCATCGCGCACCAAGTGGGGAGATGGAACGCCGGGCTGCGCCGATCAAACCAGCTCGGATGCGGCCTGCTCGATGAGGGTCCGACCCTCGACGGCAAAGCTGTCGTGTGCGAGATCGCGGCTGTGGCACCACGCCAGCCCAGCCAGGCCGTTGTACGCGGCGTAGATCCAGAGGAGTCGTTCCAACCGGTCGGGTTCCCCCCACGGCGCGGGCTCAACCCACTCCGAGCGATAGGCACCAAGCATCCGCACGAAGACGTCAGGGACCTCGCGCCACAGTTTGAACAGGTCGAGGGAGGGATGGCCGCCTCGAGCCGTCTCGAAATCGATGATCGCTTCGAGGGTTCCGTCGAGGACCAAGATGTTTCCGGGGCGAAGGTCGAAATGGGCGATGACCGGCTGGGTCGACGCAGGTATCTCATCCATGTGGCGCACGATCACCGCCCGGGCCTGGGTCGCCACGGTGACATCGGATTCGTCGATCATCGCGACGTACCGGTCGGCGTTGTGTCGCAACAGCTCGTGCCAGGTGGGCTGCCCGTCGAAGGAGTTCGCCTCGACCAGGTGAAGGCCTGCCACCGCCCGCCCGAGCTCCACACAAAACTCGTCGGACATCGGCGCCGCTGCTTGCCATGGTGCCCCCGGGCGACCCTCGATGAGCAGCGTGAGAACACCGTCGCGATCGGCGACATCGACAAGCTCGGGCACATACGGGTCGGCGTGATACGACCGGAGCGCAGCGATCTCGCGTTCCGCCTTGTGCCGAGCCCAATGTTGCTTCACCACATAGTGCCGCTCGTCGGTGGCGAGAAAGGAAAGCACCGACGAGCTGAACGACCCGTCGACCGGCCGTGGCGTCGCTACCTCCAGACCGAATGCCGTGCGTGCGATCGCCACCAAATCGTTCACCCTCGAAGACTAGGTTCTTGCCGCAACAACCCAGGAGGAGTTGGCCATGACCGAGGACTTCACCGCCGACGAGAAGGCCGGGATGATCGACCACATGAATGACGATCACGACGATGCCTGCCTCGTCTACGCCCAGCACTACCTCGGCGTGAGCAGCGCCACATCGGCAACGATGACCGACATCACCCGCACCGACATGACCCTCGACATCGAGATCACGGACGGCACGACGCAGACCGCCACCTATGCGTTCGAACGGCCGCTGACGTCAGTCGAGGACGCGGCGTTGTTTCTTGCGTTGATGGTGTACGAGGTGCAGAACGAGTCGTAGGGCCGCCCGATCAGCGGCCGTAGTCCCATGAGATACGACGATCGATCTCCACATCGATGTAGGCCGAGCCGGGGCGGGCCTCGGTCGGCAGGTCGGCCTCGGCGACCCCTCGGCGCGCGGCACCTTTCCGCATCAGCTCGAGTACCGACGCCGGGTCTCGCCGTACCGTCGCCGTGCCTTGGATCATCGCGCCTTTGATGTCGCCCATCGTCGAACCGGACTCCACCACCAACGAGACCTTCGGGTTCTGTTCGATGTTGCGAATCTTGGTCGTGTGGTCGCGACAACCGAGGTACACCCGGTCACCGTCTCGGAAGTACCCGAGCGGGACGCTGTGGGGGTATCCGTCCGGGGTGATGGTGCTGAGGATCACCCAGCCAGGCCGGCTGTCGAGGAAGTCGTTGAACTCGTCGGTCTCCATTGATCCAGGCATGGTGCTCCTCAGGGGGCGGTCGGTCGGCCAGATCAAACCTATCCGGCGGGCACGATCTGCTCTCCGCCCGAGCCCGTTGGTGCGCCCCGAACTGCCCGGTCACTCGGCAAAGAAGTCCGTCAGGGCTTCTGTCAACCCGGCTCAGCTGATCGCTTCTGTGTACCCGGCTCAGCTGATCGCTTCTGTGTACCCGGCTCAGCTGATCGCTTCTGTGTGCCCGGCTCAGCTGATCGCTTCGACGTACTCGGCGAGGAGCTGGTCGACCCACGCATCGATGCGGCCATCGGTCAGGTCCGACTGGCCGTCCTCATCGAGGGCAAGGCCCACGAAACGCGACTTGTCCGCGTTCGCCGCCCGGGATGCATCGAAGGAATAGCCGTCGGTCGGCCACGACCCGATGAACGTCGCGTTGCTGCCCTGCAGCCGCTCATGGAGCCAGCCCATCGCATCGACGTAGAACTCCGAATAGCCGTTCTGGTCACCGAGGCCGTAGAGCGCGACGACCTTGTTGCTGAGATCGAGACCCGACAGGGTCTCTTCGAGCTCTTCCCAGTCACCCTGGATTCCGCCGTAATCCCACGTCGGAATGCCGAGGATCACGAACTCGTAATTGAGGATCTGGCTGACGTCGATCTTCTCGATGTCGTGCATGTCGACACCGAGACCAAGGTTGTCGAGCTTCGCAGTGATTCGTCGAGCGACATCTTCGGTGTTGCCGGTGTCGGTGCCATAGACCACGCAGGTCATGTTGCTCATCGTCAGCGTCCCTTTGGGTTGATTCAGGCTACGTCCGTTGTTAAGCAAGCTTATCGGATTGAATCGAAACGGAGGACCTCACATGATGAGAATTGGCCACGTGCTCTACAAGGTTCCCGACCTCGACGCCGCCGTCGAGCAGTACCGGGCCGACGGCTTCGACATCGACTACGGCCGAGCCAAGAAGCCCTACAACGCACTCGTGTACTTCGCCGACGGGTCATACCTCGAAGTGCTCGGGCGCACCGGCATGCCGGCGGCGGCGAAACGCTTGTTCCGGCTATTCGGCAAACATGCCTTCATCGATCGCCTCGACACGTGGGACAACGCTGACGAGGGGCTGATCGGCCTTGCGCTCGATATCGAGCCCCATCGCCTCGATGACGCCGTCCAGGTTCTCACCGACACCGGCCACGGCTTCATGAGGGGACGCTCTCGTCGGACCGACCCCCAGGGCCGAACCCTTCGGTTCACGGGCGTCATGCCCGACGAGATGCAGATTCCGTTCTTCGGGTCCTGCGACACCGACCTGAGCCGACCATCGTTCGTGCATCCGAACGGGGTGAGCGGCATCGCGACCGTGTCGTTCGGTACGACCGCAGCGCTCCTCCCCCTGGTCGAGCAGCTCTGCGACGACGAGCGGGTCGACGTCTTCGTGGGCGATGGGGTGACCGACCTGGAGTTCACCCACGCCGCACGCTGACATCGCCGCTGCAACGACGGTGGCCTTGCATCAGTACGCTCGGGACGCGCACGAGAGGAGCGACCGAGATGGCTGGTGCCGACATTTCGACCAACGGGCAGTTCCCGACCATTCGCATGCGACGCAACCGTCGCTACGGCTGGACTCGGGAGCTGGTCGGCGAGAACCGGCTTGCGCCGAGCGACTTCATCTGGCCGGTCTTCGTGCACGGTGGCACCGAGGCAACAGTCGACATCCCATCGATGCCCGGCGTCGTCCGCTACTCCCTCGACGCGGTCGTCGATGCGGTCGGCGAGGCCAAAGATCTGGGCATTCCGGCCGTCGCGATCTTCCCAGCGACCGAGCCCGACAAGAAGACGCCTGATGCTGAGGAAGCGGTCAACCCCGACAACCTCGTCTGCGAGGCCCTGCGTCGGCTGACGGCAGCGTTCGGCACCGACATCGGCCTGATCGCCGACGTCGCCCTCGACCCGTACTCGAGCCACGGCCAGGACGGTCTCGTCCGAGACGACTATGTCGTCAATGACGAGACGCTCGAGGTGCTCTGCCAACAGGCGATCGTGCAAGCCGATGCGGGCTGCGACGTCATTGCCCCATCGGACATGATGGACGGTCGCATCGGCGCGGTGCGCAGGGCGCTCGATGCTCACGGCCGAGACGACGTCATGATCATGGCCTACGCAGCCAAGTACGCCTCCGCCTTCTATGGGCCGTTCCGGGATGCGGTTGGCTCGTCGGGCAACCTTGGGAAGGGCGACAAGAAGACCTACCAGATGAACCCGGCCAACGGAGACGAAGCGCTTCGAGAGGTGGCGCTCGATCTCCAGGAAGGGGCCGACATGGTGATGGTCAAGCCCGGCATGGCGTACCTCGACATCGTCGAACGGGTCAGCACGACCTTCCAAGTACCGACCTTCGCCTATCAGGTGAGTGGCGAGTACGCGATGCTCGCCGCCGCATCAGCGAACGGTTGGCTCGAACGAGACAGCGTCATGATGGAGAGCCTCATGGCCTTCAAGCGGGCCGGTGCGGCCGGGGTGCTCACGTACTTTGCGGTGGAGGCAGCGACCCTGCTTCAGTGAGCGACCATGGTCCGTCTCGCTGATCTCCATCCGAGCGAAGCCGAACATCTGCTCGCCCGGGCCAAGCAGATGCCGGCGATGGCGTGCGAACGCTGGCTGACCCCTCCCCCGCTTGCAGATGCGACGGTCGCCATCGTGTCGACGTGCGGCATGCATCGCCGAGACGATCCCCCCTTTCGCCCGGGCGCGCTCGACTACCGTCTCATGCCTCGAGGCGTCGACTGGGCCGACGTCGTGGTCTCTCACATCAGCGTCAACTTCGACCGCAGCGGGCTCGCTGAGGACCCCAATGTCGCCATGCCGCTCGATCGGCTCGAAGATCTGCTCGCCGCCGGCGAAATCGGAGGGGTGTCCTCGTGGCACTACACCTTCATGGGGGCGAATCCGAACCCGCAGACCTTCGAAGCAACCGGTGTTGAGGTGGGCCGCCTCCTGGCTGCTGATGGCGTGGATGTTGCGCTCCTCGTTCCCATTTGACCGGTGTGTTCGGGCGCGGTCGGCGCTCTTGCCCACTTCATCGAGCGAGCCGGGGTTGCGACCGCATCGATCAGCCTGATCCGAGAGCAGACCGAACGGGTTGCGCCACCACGGGCGCTGTGGGTGCCGTTTCCGCTCGGCCGCCCGCTGGGCGAACCCGGTGATCCAGCGTTTCAGCTCGACGTCGTTCGGGCGGCGCTCACGATGTTGGAAACCGCGACCGAGCCCACGATCGAGGACTATCCCGTCGACGCAGCGGGCGTGGGACCTGAGCCGTGGGCCTGTCCGCTCAACCTTGCCGTTGAGACCGATGACTCGTTGGGCGCCCGCCTGATGGCCGAAGTCGACCGATTGCGGCCGTGGGCGGTTGAAACCCGCCGGCGCCGGGGCCGCACCCTGTTCGGACTGTCCGGCGCTGAGCCGGACCAGATCGATGAGGTCGCGGCGGCCCTGCTCGCGACCGCAGAGTCGGGTGACGTCACAGCAGACATCGGCCCCGACGTTGTGTGGTCCCACGACATGCCATTCCTGCTGCGCCATCTCGCCGACGATCTCCGCAGCTTCTACCACGAAGCGATGGCGAGTCAGCCGGGCGCTATCTCACCAGACCACGATGCGCTCAACGACTGGATCTTCGGTGACACCGTGCTGGGCGAGCTCTTCCTCGTCCTGGCCGACCATCTCACCGAGGCGGGCCGCGACGACCCGATGGCGCTGCTCGTCCGCAACTTCATGATTCCGGAGGGTCACTACCGGGGCGCATCGAACTTCAAAGGCATCGCCGGCGGTTTCACGGCCGACTGATCGACCCGGACAGGTGCTGCTCGACCCGCTGCCGCCACGCCCGCAGCAGCACCTCGAAGCTCGGGCCGGTGCCGCCAACCATGAAGCCGAAGCACAGACCGGTGCATTCCGAAACGAAGCTGAGGGCTTCGTGCTGGGGATCGAGTTCCACTCGGACCGAGCGGTCCGCGTGGCCGAGCACGACGAGCTCCGCGATGCGGTCGGTGGCTCGGGTGAACCAATCCCCCATCCGGGCCGTGAGCCACGGGTCTGCGCTGGGTGCCTCGAAACCCACCGTGAGGATCGCCTGCAGCAGTTGAGGAGACTCGGCGTGGAGCCTGACCAGGCGGTCGATACGTTCGAGGATCTGGTCGAGCCCTGCATCGGTGGTGTTCGCGGGGTAGATCAACACGTTCTCGAAGTGCTCTCGGAGCAGAACCTCGAGAATCTCCTGTTTGGAACCGAATCTGGTTCGGACCATCTCGCGTGAGTAGCCGGCTGTTGCGGCGATGTCGGCGGCGGTTGTCCGGGCGAACCCGTTGTCGGCGAAGTGTTCGATCGCTGCGTTGAGCAGCCGACGGGCCGATGCTTCTCGACGATCGGCTTGGGTTGGCCGCTGGCTTCGAGGGGGCGGCGTGGGCACGTCCCGAGCGTACGCTGGACTTAGTTGCGTAACAACAACTATGTTCGTGGCGCTCGTTCGAGGGGAAGGATCAGCCGCGATGCCGTGGGACGTGAGCGCGTATCTCATCACGATGGCCAGCTGGACCGCGCTCGGCGTCTACGGGTTCATCACCAAGCGGTGGAAGCCGTGGATCCTGGTCGGCATCACCCTGGCCGTCGTGCTCAACGTGCGCTTCATCGTGCCCGGGCTGGACTACGGGTTTGGTCACACGACGGCGATCACCGACGTTTCGCTCGCCGTGGTGCACGGCGACCTTGCGGCGTTGGCCAATGTGGTGACGTGCCCGGCCAACGAGTGCACGATCGACACCGACGGCGAGACCCTCCACACGAGCTGGGCGGTCGTGTTTTTCGATCGCTTCGCCAACGGCAGCTCCGGGCAGAAAGCGATGTTCTATGGCCACATCGTGGGCAACACCATCGCCATGGCCCTCGTGACGTGGCAGCTCCTTCGACCTGTACAGCCAGGTCAGCCCAATGCACGCAGGTCCCGGCGTCACCGACAGCTCGGCATGACATGTTTCGGCGCGATGGGGATCGGCGTGTTCTTCGGCGCAGTGTTGGCCGGCCAGCACACGACGATTCCGGAGTACGGCGGGGCGTGGTCGATGTTTGGCCTGTGGGAGATGAGTGCGTGTGTTGCAGTCACCGGCGTGCTCGGCGTTCGCAGCGCTCGACGCGGCGCCTACGCCGATCACCGGGTCTGGATGTGGCGTCACGCCGGCTCGCTGTGGGGTTCCTATTTCGGCTTCCGAGCAATCATGTTCTTCAGCGATCCGATCTTCATCAACTACGAGGGGGTCGCCTGGAACCTCTCGGCGTGGGGCGGCGCGCCGGTAGGCATCGCTCTCGCTGAACTGGCTCGCCGTCGTCTCGACCGTTCGTCGGCCGCGGCCACCCAGCCGGATCTCGCAACCGTGTGACAGCCGCCGCGGCCCCCGTGAACCGACGTCAGCATCATGGCGGCATGCGTCAACGGCGAGGGCGGCCACGCCTCGGCGCCGCACAACGCCGTCGATCCGATCCCGCCGGCAGCCGCGATGGTGGGCAGCCTGCAGACCATGATGACCCGTGAGATCCCGGCGACCGACCCGGCCGTGCTCACGGTTGCCCGTATCGAAGCGGGAACGACCAACAACATCATCCCGTCGTCGGCGTTTCTCGAAGGCACCATCCGCACCTACAGCGAGAAGACCCGCCAGACCGTGCTCGAATGCCTGCCACGGGTCGCCACGAACCTGGCGTGGGCCCACGGTTGCAACTGCAACGCCGACATCATTCCGGGCTACCCGCCGACGATCAACGACGCCGAGCAGGCCGTGCACGCCGGCGATGTCGCCACCGCGCTCGTCGGTGCCGACGATTTCGTGATGCTGCCCGACCCGATCATGGCCGCCGAGGATTTCAGCTATGTCCTCAACGAGGTGCCGGGGGCGATGTTGATGATCGGCGCCTGCCCCGACGATGTCAGCCCGGCGGCTGCGATCCCGCTGCACTCGAACCTCATGCGGCTGAACGAGGATTCCTTCTACCGCGGTGTCGGCCTGTACGCCGCGCTGGCGATGGCGGGCTGACCACCGCCCTGGGGTCACCCGATCCCGGGCCCGGCATCGGATATCGACGGCGTTCTCCCGATCGATCGGAGGAACGTCGTCAGCGGGTCACCGGCTGCGCGGCCGTCGTCAGCCACGGTGGCGAAGTTCGGGGATCGTTCAAGCGTTGCCCGCTCCGCCCGGGCAACGTCAATGCCGACGGCGAGCGCGCGGGGATCGAGCACGCCCGGTTGGCCGGTTGCCGCTGCGATGTCCCAGGTGTGGCCGAGCTGATCGATGATCCGAAAGCCCAGCACTCGGCGAGCAGACACGGCTCCGACCCGATGCGCGATCATCCGGTCGAGGGGGCCGTCGAATGCCGCCAGCACAGCCGCAGCTGCGTCCGTGACCTGCGAAACCACGTCGGGGTTCTCGACGTCGACGCCGGCCTGAGTCGCCGTTGCGTCGGCCAACGATGCTCCCGCCAGTGTCAGCGCCGTGAATCGTTCTCCGGCGACCACATGGTCCACGACATCGAACACCGACCAACCCGGACACGGCGTTGGCAGGACCCAGTGCTCAGGTTCGAGCGACGCCACGACCGCAGCGAAACCGCGCATGGTGGTGGCCATCGCACGACGAAGTTCAGCGTCACTCGCCACATGCCGACGCTAACCGGCCCGAACATGAGACTGCTGCCGACGACCGGCAGGGGCCAAAGGTCAGATCGTGACGCCGGGCCGGTCGGCGTAGAGGAAGCTCACGGCTTCGGGATCGGGGTTTCCTTCATCCGGCCCGACCCACGTGCGGACGAGACCGATTCTCTCGGCAACCCGCCACGAGGCCGCATTGTGTTCGAGCATGTAGGCCGTCACCGGCAACGCCGGCTCGACGTCATGTGCGGCTGCGACGGCCGTGCGAGCCAACTCAGTGCCGTAACCGCGCCCCTGAACCTCGGGAGCGAATCGGTAGTAGAGGTTCCAACGGCCCCGATCGGGCACGAGCCGACACCCGCCACAGCCGATGACCGGGCCGTCCGACACCTCTCGGATCGACCAGTACCCGAGACCGGTGGCATCCCAATCCGCGATGCTCCCCGAGACAAACTGCGCACTGACGTCTCGTGAGGTGTGACGGCCCGACGGGAAATGCGTCCACACCCTCGGATCAGCATGAATCCGGTGCCAATCGTCGACATCGGTTACGTGGACATGATCGAGCACCAACCGATCGGTTCGTCGGTGATCCCACCGCTCGCCGGTCACCGCTGCCCTCGGACCCGTCATACCCTGACGATAGGTGGACCGAAGGCGTCAGGCCAGCTCCTCGAAGAAGGACTCTGCGACACGAACCTCGCGTCGTCCACTCACGCAGGTTCCGTCACTCGATGATTCCGATCGGTGATCTAATCGCACGTAGCGGCCCCCTCGATCCGACTCCGCGGGCCAAAACGAGATCGCGAACGTAGCCGACACACCGTTGCCAACCGGCCGCACAGAGGTGACGATGCCCTCGCCGCGACGGTTCGATCCCTTTGGCAGGCCCCGAGCAGTAGTGCCGTTCTCGCGTGGGCAAACTCCGGCGCATGGGCGTCCTCGATGCGCTTAGCTTGGCGTCGTGCTGGTGATGCTTGACCTGGACAACACGGTTGCTGATCGCGAGGCATCGTTCGCTGCGTGGCTGGCCGAGTTCAAGGAGGAGCACGGTCTGCCCCGAGATGCATGCGACTGGATCGTTGACGTCGACAACGATGGCTACGCCGATCGGGTAGAAGTGTTCCAGGCGATCAGGGATCGGTTGGAGCTGGATCCTTCGGTCGAGCAACTCTTGGCGAAGTACCAAGCGCGCGTCGTAGAGCTGGCTCGACCCACGCCCGGTGCGTTGGCTTGCTTGCGGCAGATGCGCAACCGTGCGTGGACGTTGGCCTTGGTCACGAATGGCTCTTCGGGCCAACAACAGGGCAAGATCGACGTGCTCGGCATACGGCACCTGTTCGATGTTGTGTGCGTCTCTGCTGAGGTGGGGGTCAAGAAGCCGTTGCCGGAGATCTTCGAGATGGCAGCGGACCAAGCTGGCCATCCGCTCTCGGATTCGTGGATGGTCGGCGATTCACCACTGAACGACATAGGCGGCGGACAGCGGCTCGGGATGAAGACGGCCTGGCTCTCTCGTGGCCGCCGATGGCCTGAAGGCGAGTCGCCACCGAGCGTCTCGATCTCGTCCCTGAAGGACCTTGTCCCCGCAATCGACCGAGACCGATGAGCCGCCCAGATCCGGCACTAACCGGGCGGGTCGTCGGCCTCCGCCAAGGTGCGGCCGACGATCGCCCGAGGGTTTAGCGGCTGGCGCCGGCGACGAAGGTCGAGACGATGTAGGTGGGGTGGCGGTCGAGGGATCCTCGGCCGCGGTCGTAACGCATGGTGGTTCTCGGGTCGGCGTGGGAGGCGGCTTCTTGAACGTCGCGTAGCGGCACGCCGGCGTCGAGGGCGGCCGTGATGAAGGAGTGTCGGAGCGAGTGTGGGGAGATGCGTTTGTCGATCCCGGCTCGTTTGGCGAGCCGTCGCACGATGCGGGCTGAGGCGTGGCGGTCGAGGCGGCGGGTGCTGCCGTGGTTCAAGAAGATCGGCCCGGTCTCTCGTTCGCCGATGTAGAGATCGAGCGCCCTCGCTGTGCGCGGTGACAGCGGGATGGTCGCGGTCGTGTTGCCTTTGCGGTGGATGAACAGGGTGCGGTGCCCTCGGTTGACGTCGATGTTGTCGATGTCGGCGCCGAGCGCCTCGGAGATCCGCAGCCCGTTCAATGCGAGCAGGCATGCGAGTGCGTGGTCTCGGCCACCGGAGAGTCCGGCCTGGACCAAGAACGCGCCGAGCTCGTTGCGATCCAGGCCCAGCGTCGATGACTCGTAGTTCTGTTTCGGGCGGCGCACATGAGCGGCGGGTTTGCGCTCAATGAGGTACTCCTCGGAGCAGTAGTTGTAGAACCCGCAGATCGTCGACAACCGGCGTCCGATCGTCGCCGGTGCTTTGCCTTCGGATTCGCACCAGCGGGCGTAGAGCTCGATGTGGGCTCGTTCGACATCGAACATGACCAGTCGGGCGGTGTCGATCCAGGTGGCCCACTGGCGCAGGTCGAGGCGGTAGGCCTCCAAGGTGGTGCCGGTGTAGCCGGCGAGGAACCCGGCGATGGCCCGGTTGACGCGACGTCGGGTCGGGTCGGCATCGACCAGCACGAGCTGGCCGACGGTCTCACTGCGATGCGTCGCGGTGGTGTGCATGATGGTTCTCCTTCAAGGTGGATGGAGAACCCAGGCGACCACCACCCATGGGCGACATCAAGGTAAGTTGATAGGTGTGGATCCGGTGATTCTGGCGAGCGCCCGCAGACACGGGATCGACGACGAAGACATGCTCCACGCCTACCGCCACCCGATCCGAGTGTTCGACCTCGACGACCTGACCATGCTGATCGGCCCCGACCCGTCAGCCCGGCTGCTCGAGATCGGCGTCGCTGAGGCTGAGGGTGTCGAGTTCGTCGTCCACGCCATGGCCGCCCGCCCCAAGTTCCTGGAGGACACCTGATGCCTCGATCGATCCAAGAAATCCTCGACCACGCCGACGAACTCGCCCAACGCTTCGAGGACTACGAACCCGCACCCGACGACGAACGCCCCGTCGAGGAATACCTCCTCGAACGAGCCGCCCTCGCCCGCGCCCGCAGTGAACGCCAGATCCTCGACGCCGTCACCGCCGCACGATCCAAAGGCGTCTCGTGGCAGCGCATCGGCGAACTCCTCGGCACCTCCGCACAAGCCGCCCAACAACGCTACGCAGCCGTAATCGAAACCACCTGATCGCGTCGGCCAGAACGCTC
>JBCCYT010000015.1:0-51799 GCA_039188975.1 Actinomycetota bacterium | reverse complement strand
GCGACGATCCCCTGGTCGGCCAACCGTTGCAGCTGGTTGGAGACGGTGTTGACCCCGGCATCGACCTGGGTAGCGATGGCGGTCACCGACACCTCACCGTCACGGGCGATGGTGTGGAGGATGCGCAGCCGGGTGTCGTTGGCGAGCACGGCGAACAGTCCGGCGAGGTCGTCGGCGACGCTCGGCTCGAGCAAGGGACGTTGCGCGAGTTCGGGCGGGATCAGATCAGCGGTTGACATCAGCGAGCCTCATCTATTACACAAGGTCGTGTATTACACAGATCCATGGAATACCCGACTACCGGAGAACACATCATGTCCCGATTTCAGCTGTCCCTCAACGTCGACGACGTCGACAAGGCGGTTTCCTTCTACTCCCGCCTCTTCGGCGTAGCCCCGGCCAAGCACCGACCCGGCTACGCCAACTTCGTCGTCGCCGACCCGCCCCTGAAGTTCATCGTCATCGAACACGAAGGCGAGCCGGGCACGATCAACCATGTCGGCATCGAGCACGCCGACGGCGAAGCGGTGGCCCGAGAAGCCTCCCGCATCGGCGAGCTCGGCCTGCCCGTCGAGGTCGACGACCCCCACACCTGCTGCTTCGCCGCCCAAGAGAAGGCGTGGACCCGCGACCCCAACAAGGTGCTGTGGGAGATCTACACCGTCACCGAAGACACCTCGCACTTCGGCGCCAGCCCCCGAGGCGGCACCCCCATCGAACACCTCGTGCCGCCGGTGACCCTCGAGGAGTTCGAGGCCGCGGTCGACGACGCCGACGTCCACATCATCGATGCCCAGGGTCCGGGTGGGTTCGAGACCGCCCACGTTCCCGGCTCGATCGACATGGGGTTCGATGATGTGCTCGGTCAGGCCAAGCGGCTGGGCATCTCCCCCGACGATGCAATCGTCGTCTACTGCAGCGACACCGACTGCCTCGGCAGCGAGTTCGTGGGCACGCAGCTCGTCGAGGGCGGCTACACCAACGTCCGCCGCTTTCCCGACGGCATCACCGAATGGCACACCGCCGGCAAGCCCGTCGACGCCATCACCGAATGAGCGGAACTGTCGAGTTTCCGATCGGCATCCGGGTCGGCGCCGAGTTTGCGGGCACCGCGTTCCTCCTGGCGGCGATCGTGGGCTCAGGCGAGATGGCGCAGACGCTCACCGACGATGTCGGCCTGCAGCTTCTCCAGAACGCGATCGCCGTCGGCGCGGCGCTAACTGCGCTGATCATCACACTCGCCCCGATCTCTGGCGCCCACTTCAATCCGGTCGTCACCCTGGCGAACCTGGCCCTCGGCCGGATCGACCGGAGTGCGGCGGCGCGGTACGCCAGCGCCCAGATGCTCGGCGGCGTTGCGGGCGTGGCGATGGCCAACGCCATGTTCGGGCGATCGGTTCTCGAGCTCTCGACGACCGATCGAAGCGACGTTCGCCTCGTCGGAGCCGAGGCGATCGCGACCTTTGGCCTGTTGGCCGTCGTCTTCATCACCGACCGCTTCCATCCGCTGCCCGTCGTCGCCACCACCGTCGCCGCGTACGTCACCGCGGCGTTCGCATTCACCGCATCGACCTGCTTCGCCAATCCGGCAGTGACGACCGGCCGCATGTTCACCGACAGCTTCGCCGGCATCGACCCGGCATCAGCTCCCGGCTTTCTCGCCGCCCAGATCGCAATCGTTCCCGTCGCCATCTTCGCACTCCGCCCGACGCTGGCCGCCGTCGCCGCGGCGCCAGTGCGCTAGCTCGCCGACGGGCGCACGGCGGTGCCCGCGACGGGTCGGTCGCGTGATCGGCCGGCGCCTTCAGCTGATGTCGGCCACGTGGCGGACGGCTTCATCGACGCTCATCGCCAACAGCGACTCGAAGGCAAAATGACGAGCCAGCTGTTCGGCCGGCTGATCTCGCAACGCGTACTTCCAGCCGGCGACACCGACCCCGAGATCGACATCGACTTCGACAACGCTCGGTGGCGCCATCTCGGCCACCCGGCCACACGGCAACGTCTCCGCCAGCGGTGGCTGGGCCGGATCGAAGCAGGAGCCCGCAGCCGCCGCAGCAAAGCCGACGACACCGAAGCCCTCATCGCCGGTGACGGCAAAGACGCCGGCCGCGTCGACCTCGGTCGAACCGTTCGGCACGAGATCGATCTGGATCTCGCACTCCTCGTCCCCGAGGGTCGGTCCGACAACTCGCTCCGCATCGCCATCGTGCTCGCCGATGAGCACCGCCCGAAACATCGAGGGGCACACCGTCATCCACACTTCGCCTGGCGGCGCCGATGTCGAGCCGGCCGACACGAACAACGGTGGCCAGTCCGTCTGGTAGACGATGAAGCTCAGGTCGGGGACGGTGAGCGCCATGATCGTGGCTTTGCGCAACACGACCATCGACGGCGGGACCGACGACGAGGCAGCCGGGTTCATTCGATCGTGCCCACCATCTTCTCCGGTACGACGATCTCGTCGAACTCATCTGCCGTCAGGTGGCCAAGCGCAACCGCCTCTTCTCGCAGGGTCGTGCCGTTGGCGTGCGCAGCCTGCGCAATCTCGGCCGCCTTGTAGTAGCCGATCTTGGTGTTGAGCGCGGTGACGAGCATCAGGCTCTTGCCGAGGAGTTCGTCGATCCGAGCCTGGTTCGGTTCGATCCCGATCGCGCAGTTGTCGTTGAAACTCTTGCACGCATCACCGAGCAGCCGGGCGCTCAGCAACACGTTGTAGGCCATGACCGGCTTGAACACGTTGAGCTGATAATGGCCATGCGTGCCGGACACGGCGACCGCAGTGTCGTTGCCGATCACCTGGGCGCACACCATCGTCATCGCCTCGCACTGGGTCGGGTTGACCTTGCCCGGCATGATCGAACTGCCGGGCTCGTTGGCCGGCAGGACGATTTCGCCGATCGACGTGCGGGGCCCACTCGCCAGCATCCGGATGTTGTTGGCAATGTGCATCATGCTCACCGCCAGCCGGCGCAGCGAGCCACTGATCTCGACCATCGCATCGTGGGCGCTGAGGCTCTCGAACTTGTTCTCGGCCGTGATGAACGGATGCCCGGTCAGCTCGGCAATCTTCGCAGCGACCGCAACGTCGTAGCCGTCGGGGGTGTTGAGCCCAGTACCGACCGCGGTACCCCCGAGGGCGAGCTCGCGAAGACGAACGAGACTGTCGTTGATGGCCTCCATGCTGCGGTCCATCTGCATCACGTAGCCGGAGAACTCCTGGCCAAGGGTCACCGGCGTGGCGTCCATGAGATGGGTACGGCCGGTTTTGGTGACCCGCATGTACGCCTCGGACTTCGCCGCCAACGTGTTGCGCAGCAACTGCACGTTCGGCAGCATCTCGATGACGATCGCGTCATACGTCGCGATGTGCATGGCGGTCGGGAACGTGTCGTTGGAGCTCTGGCTCTTGTTGACATCGTCGTTGGCGCTCACCAACTTCTCGGTGCGGAAGTCGCCGCCGAGGATCTCCGTCGCCCGGTTGGCGACGACCTCGTTCATGTTCATGTTGCTCTGGGTGCCCGAGCCGGTCTGCCAGACGACGAGCGGAAACTCACCGTCGAGGTCGCCGGCCAACACCTCGTCGCAGGCGGCGGCGATGGCGTTGGCCTTGTCGGCCGGGAAATCGGTGAGGTCGGCGTTGACCAAGGCGGCAGCCTTCTTGAGCTGCGCGAACGCTCGGACGATCTCTGGCGGCATGGTCTGGCCACCGATGTCGAAGTTCATGATGCTCCGCTGGGTCTGCGCGCCCCAGTAGTGCTCGTCAGGCACCTCGACCTCACCGAGGGTGTCCTTCTCGATCCGCACGTTCGACATCAATTTCCTCCGGGCTCTGCGACGCCACTGTTTCGCAACTAACGAGAGATGCTAAGCAGCCTTAACAAGGCTGCCAACCCTGAGCCAACAAGCCGGTAGGGTCGGCGCCATGCCCGCACGAGCCCCCCGCCTTGTCCCGGCCCTCGCCGCACTGCTTCTCGTCGTGAGCGCATGCGCGGGAAGCGACGACGACGCGGCAACGCCTGGCGACGCCGAGCCCGCCTCGACCCAAGCAAGCGCCGACGGAGCCGACACCGAGCCTGACGCGGATGCTGGCGACATCGAGCCTGACACCGACGCCGGCGACACCGACGCTCGCAACGACGGCCGAACGATCATCGCCCTCGACGAAACCGCCGCCATCGGGATGCTGACCCTCGGCATCACCCCCGACACTGTGTTGACCACCCTCACGTCGGAGACGTTCGCCGCCATCAACGCCGACCTCGGCATCGCAACCACCGACTTCGTCATCGCCGAGCCGTCGTTTGAACTGCTCGCCGGCCTCACCCCCGACCTCATCGTCGGGATCGGCAGCCCGTTCGTCACCCAATCGGTCGACGAGTACGAGCAGATCGCTCCCACCACGGTGATCCCGATCGATGTCAGCTGGCAAGAGCAGTTGACCGTCCTTGCTGACGCCCTCGACGCGACCGAGCGCGCCGACGCTGTGATTCGTGCTGTCGACACCTACGCGAACGAAACCGCCGACGCAATCGCCGACGCAGGGCAAGCGGGCACGAGCGTCTCCCTGCTCACCGTGCGGGTCGGCAACGTGCTGGCGGCCGATGGTGCCGGCTCAACCGGCTCCCTTCTCGCCGCCGCTGGCCTCACCCGGCCTGCGCCCCAGCAAGCAGCAGGCCCCGGTGGCACCCCATTTCTCTTCATCTCCGAAGAGACCGTGGTCGAACACGACGCGGACGTCATCCTCCTCGCGGAAGCCGCCGTGTTCGATCTGCAGCCATTACTCGACTCCCCGGTGTATGCGCAGCTCGGCGCCGTGCAATCCGGCGACGTCCACATCGTGGTCGGCGACGCATGGATGGTCGGCGGCACCGGATTCGCGGCCTACTGGGCGCTGAGCGACATGCAGACGATCTTCGTGGACGGCGCGCCGGTTGCGACCCTTGATGACACGCCGCAGCGATGGGCCGCATTCCTCGACCTCGTCGGCTGATGCCACCGGAAGGTGCCTTCGCCCCGGGCCGAAGGCGACCGGCCCGGGACGAATATGCACCTTCCTGACTCAGCCAGGGAGGTAACCGCCCGCCTCGGAGGATTCGCCCGTGGATGGCGGTGGGCGGGCGAAACCGAAGCGGACAGAGACCTTGTGGGCGGGGAGCCCGTGTGAGTCGAAGATCATCATCACGGTCCCAGGTCGAGCTGCCCTCAAGGGCCGGACAAGGTTTCGTCGAGGCTCGAGACATGTCCTGATCTGTGGGCCTCATGTCATTGACGACATCTGGAGAGCCCGCCACGATGACGCCGTGAACACCCACGGCATCCATCCGATCTGGTGCGTCGCCGCCGACGGCATTCAAGCCCTCGACCTTGTCGGACCCCACGAAGTGTTCGCCGCCGCCAACCAAACCGCCGACGCACTCGGCGTCAGTGGGCGCCGCTACCGCCTCAGCATCGTCAGCGCAGCAGTCACCGACACCACCGGTGTGGTGAAGACCGAATCCCCCCTTGGCCTCATCGGTGGGCCGCTCCCTCCCGCCGAGACCATCACCGGGACGCTGCTGCTGCCCGGTGGTCTCGGGGCTCGCACCGGCGACAACGCCGACCTCATCGAGTGGCTTCGCGTCGCTGGTCGACATGCCGACCGGGTCGCCACGGTCTGCACCGGCGCCTACCTCGCCGCCGCCGCTGGCCTCCTCGACGAGAAGCGAGCCACCACCCACTGGGCCTGGGCCGACCAGTTCGCCGAGCAACACCCGACCATCAGCGTCGAGCCCGACGCCATCTGGGTGCGCGACGACCCAGTCTGGAGTTCGGCCGGGGTCACCTCCGGGATCGACCTGGCCCTCGCCATGGTCGAAGCAGACCTGGGCGCCGACGTGGCCCAGACCGTCGCCCGGTGGTTCGTCGTCTTCCTCCGCCGCCCCGGAGGCCAATCCCAATTCTCGAGCCCGGTGTGGTCCGAACCGGCCGAAACCGAGCCGGTCCGGGCCGCGCAGGACGCCATCCACCAGAACCCGGCCGGTGACCTTCGCCTCGACACACTCGCCGGCCACGCAGGCTTGAGCAGCCGTCACCTGGCGCGCCGGTTTGAAGCCGAGATCGGCATGACACCAGCCCGCTATGTCGAGACCGTCCGACTCGAAGCAGCCCAACGGATGCTCGAAGAAACCAGTAGCGGTGTCGACGTCGTCGCGACCGCATCGGGCCACGGAAGCGCCGAATCGTTGCGGCGTTCGTTCCAACGACGCCTCGGCATCTCCCCCACCGACTACCGGCGCCGGTTCCGACCCCACGTCTCCTGATCACCCGTTCAACAACCACAGAAAGCAACCCATGCGCATCGCCATCCCCCTCTTTCCCCGCCTCACCGCCCTCGACGGCATCGGCCCATACGAAGTGCTGCAACGGCTTCCGGAAACGACCGTGCACTTCGTCGGCGAAACGACCGGAGAAATCCGAACCGAGAACGGCTTTCTCGGCTTGAGCGTCGACATGACGTTCGACGAGCTACCCGACCCCGACGTGATCGTCGTACCCGGCGGCGTCGGCACCCGCGCCTACACCGCGGGGCCCAACCCGCTCGTCGACTGGGTACAAGCGGCGCACGAAACCACCCGCTTCACCACCTCGGTCTGCACCGGATCGTTGATCCTCGCCGCCGCCGGGCTGCTCAACGGCCTCGAAGCCACAACCCACTGGGGCGCCTACGACGCCCTACGAGAACTCGGCGCCATCCCGACCGGCACCCGCGTCGTCGAGCACCTCGACCAGCGAATCATCACCGCGGCCGGTGTCTCATCAGGCATCGACATGGCCTTGCGTCTCTCCGAGCTCCTCGTCGACGACGTGGCAGCCAAAGCCATGCAACTGATGGTCGAGTACGACCCTCAACCGCCGTTCGACGCAGGCGCCGTCGACAAAGCCGGCGATGACGTGATGACCCGCCTGATCGAATACGCCCAGCACAAGAGCTGACCCGCTACGTGTCCGTCAACGTGATCACCTGGAACGTAGCGTTGGCGCGAGCCACCGTCCGTTCCGGCGTTGCGAGCACACCCGACGCAACGCTGAGGGTGCGGCCCGCCTTGATGACCTCGCAGTCGGTGGCGATCCACTCCCCCACCCCAGCCCGCCCGACATAGTCGATCGAGAGGTTCGCGGTCACGAGCCCACCGATCTGGTCACGGCCCTGCGCCATGAGCACTGCACCGACGCTCAACCCGAGCGCATTGTCGAGAAGCGCAGCCAGAAAGGCGCCGTGAACCAGCCCTCGGGAGTTGCAGTGCGCCTCGGTGACGACCGTGCCGATTCGAACCTGGTCGTCGTCAACCTTGGAATACAGCGGCTCCCACGGGTCGGTGAACGCCGAGGTCTTGTAGTGCCGGGCAAAATCATCGGGGACGGACGTCATACCCTGAGCATGCCGCGTCAGTCCTTCATCAAGAACTCGGCGTCGTCGTCACCGAGCAGCAGATCCAGCTCGTCGGCCAAACCCGGGTGATCGTCGAGCTCTTCGTCGTCATCGATGATGGCCACGGCAACCTCGCGAGCGGCCGCCACCCACTCCTTGTCGCGGCGCAGCGAGGCCAGCTTCAAGTCGTTGCGACCCTTTTGACGCTCGCCCATGATCGTTCCTTCGCCCCGCAGGTCGAGATCGACCTCGGCCAACTCGAAGCCGTCGGTCGATGCCACCAGCGCCTCGAGCCGGGCTTCACCGTCAGAGGTGGTGGGATCGCCGACCAGGAAACACCGCGAGGCATGGGCGCCACGGCCGACCCGCCCGCGCAGCTGGTGGAGCTGAGCGATTCCGAAGCGGTCGGCATCGAGAATCACCATGACCGTCGAGTTCGGCACGTCGACGCCAACCTCGATCACCGTCGTGGCCACCAAGACGTCGAGATCGCCCGCCCGAAACGCGCCCATCACCGACTCCTTCTCGGCCGGTGTCACCCGACCGTGGAGCAACCCGAGCCGGAGCGCTGAGAGCTCAACGGCCTGCAGGGCGGCGTAGGTGTCCTCAGCCGAGCGCACATCGAGCGCTTCGGACTCGTCGATCAGCGGGCACACGACATACGCCTGACGCCCGTCGGCCACCTCCGACCGCACAACATCCCACACCGCGTCTTCGGCTGCTTCGTCTCGGGCCCATTCGGTGACGATCGGGGTTCGACCGGGCGGCAACTCATCGAGGACCGACACGTCGAGATCGCCGTACACCGTCATGGCGGCGGTGCGAGGAATGGGAGTTGCGGTCATGACCAAGACATCGGGTGCCGTCACCGCGTCGCCCTTGTCTCGCAGGGCCGCACGCTGCTCGACGCCAAACCGGTGCTGCTCGTCGATCACCACCACGCCGAGGGACGCGTATTCGACCTTGTCCTGGATCAAGGCGTGGGTCCCGATGACGATGTCGACTTTGCCCTGCACCAAGTCAGCCAGCACCTTGCGCCGATCACCGGTGGCGACCCGGTTCGTGAGCAGTTCGACCCGCAACGGCCGGTCACCCATCAGCGTCGTCGGATCCGGGACCGACAGATCGCCGAGCATGGCGGTCACCCCCGCATGGTGCTGCTCGGCGAGCACCTCCGTCGGTGCCATCAACGCGCCTTGGTACCCGCCCTGCACCGCGGTGAGCAACGCATGCACCGCGACGAGCGTCTTGCCCGAGCCGACATCGCCTTGCAGCAGCCGATGCATGGGACGAGCCAGCTCGAGATCGGCCCCGATCTCGGCAATCGCCCGTTGCTGCGCGCCGGTGAGCGGAAACGGCAGCCGCTCGAGGAACCGATCGACCAGCTCACCGGTGATCTGGTGGGGAATGCCGGCCGTCTCTCGCTCGATGCGTCGCTTGCGCCGCACCAGCTCGAGCTGCACCCGAAGCAACTCATCGAAGACGAGCCGACGCCGGGCCTCGCTCACCTCCGTCATCGATTCGGGTTGGTGAATACCGAAAACCGCTGCGGCCCGGTCGACGAAGTCGTAGCGATCAAGCACCGCCTCGGGCACCGGGTCAGACAACCCGCGGGCCCGACACCGAGCGACCGCCTCCTCGACGAAGACGGCCAGGTCGCGGGTGAGCAACCCCGACTTTTCGGACTGCGGGTACACCGGAATGATCCGGCCCGTCTGATTCCCGACCAGATCGACGACGGGACCGGTCATCTGGCGTTGTCCCCGGAAGATGTCGCACTTGCCGTGCACCAGCACCGTCATTCCCGGCGTCAGCTGCTTCTCTCGCCAACGTTGATTGAAAAACGTCAGCGTGAGCTGATGACCGCCGTCGCCGATCACGATCTCGGTCAGGGTGCGTCGACCCTTGATCGGCCGGGTCTTGCTCGACCGCACCTCACCGAAGACGGTGGCTTCGTCGCCCTTTTGCAGATCCCCGATCGACGCTTCACGGGTGCGGTCGAGGTGTCGCCGGGGGTAGTGGGTCAACAGGTCGAGCACCGTACGAATCTCGGCCCCGGCCAACGCCTTGTCTTTCTTCTCCCCCACGCCGCGCAGACGGGCAACCGGGATCTGGTCGAGATCCCGAAGCGTCAGTGGCGGATCACCCGCTGGCACCCGACGGTGTTCCGAACCGCGGGCTACTCGAGCCCGAAGTAGTAGGGGTACAGCGGTTGCCCGCCCTCATGCACTTCCACCTCGACGTCGCCATGGTGCTCTTCGACCCACGCTTCGATCTGGCCGGTCGTGTCCGCGTCGGCGTCGGCGCCCGCGATCACGGTCAACAGTTCATGATCGTGGGTGATCATGACGTTGAGCAGCTCGATCGCAGCGTCGGCCATCGTCGGCTGCACGGCGCAGATGCCTTCGCGACGAATGCCCAGCCAGTCGCCTTCGACGATCGGGCCCGCATCGGACGTGGACTCTCGCACCGCTTGGGTGACTTCACCGGCGAGCACCCCTTCGGCGATGTCGCTCATGTTGTCGGCGTTGATCTCGGCCGTCGCTTGCGGGTCATACGACATCAAGCTGGCGATGCCCTCCGCGATGCCACGAGTCGGGACCACCTTCACCGTGCGACTGGTCTGATCGTTGACCTGCTCTGCAACCGGGATGATGTTCTTGTTGTTCGGGAGGATCACGACCTCCGGAGCGGGGACCGACTCGACGGCGGCGACGAGATCAGCGGTCGACGGGTTCATCGACTGCCCGCCGGTCACGACGGCGTGCACGCCCATCGATTTCAGAATCGAGACGACCCCGTCGCCCACGGCGACCGCCACGACGGCCGTGGGCACCGGCGGGCCGGCCGGTTCGGACGCACCACCGAGCTCGCCCTTGACCCAGTCTTCCTCATGGGCGAGGGCATCGAGCTCTTCGAGCAGGTCGGTCACCCGGATCTCGAACGGACGACCGACGGCGATGCCAGCCTCGATCGACTTGCCGATGTCGTCGGAATGGATGTGGCAGTTGTGCAGGCCGTCGCCACCGACGACGACGATCGAATCACCGATCTCGGCCCACGCCGCCTTGAACCCCGGAATCGACTCGTCGGGGGCCTCGAGCAAGAACATGACTTCGTACCGCAGGTCGGCGATCGACTTTTCGCCGTCATCGGACGGCGCGTCCATCTCGAAGTCGGGCGGCGCCTGCACGTCGGGCTCGGGGAGCGGCCGACCGTCGGCGACATTCAGGGCCGCATCGAGGAAGAGCAGGAACCCCGAACCACCCGCATCGACAACGCCCGCATCAGCCAGCACCTTCAGCAGAGTCGGGGTCCGTTCGAGTGACGCACCGCCTTCGACACGGGCTGCGTCGAGCACGCCGACCAGATCAGCGCCTGCGTCGGCGGCCGCGACCGCGGCTTCGCTGGCTTCGCGGACCACGGTCAGGATCGTGCCCTCGACGGGGTTGCCGACGGCGCCGTACGCGCCCTCAGCAGCGGCGGCCAGCGCCGATGCGAACGCCGCGCCGTCGACCGCATCGGTCTCGGCAACCGTGTTGGAGAATCCCCGCAGGATCTGCGACATGATGACGCCGCTGTTGCCCCGGGCGCCCATCAACGAACCGTGGGCAATCGCCTTGCAGATCGACGCCATGTCGGCGTCGGCACCGTCGAGTTCGTCGACGACCGACCGCAGCGTCAGCGACATGTTGGTGCCGGTGTCGCCGTCGGGAACGGGGTAGACGTTGAGGTTGTTCACCGCCTCGCGATGATCGACCAGAGCGTCGCGAAAAACGGTGACGACCTGGCGAAGGGCGGTTGCATCGAGCGCACTCAGTGACACGGCTCTGGATGGTACAAGGCTGGCGTCGTCGGCGGGACGTTCACCGAGCTACGCTCTCGGCCATGCAGGGTGTGATCAAGAGCTACGACCCCGGTACCGGCGATGGCGTCCTCGTCAACGAGGCCGACCTGCAAGACATCGATCTTGCGCCCAACGCCCTCGAAGGCTCACTGTTTCGCATGTTGCGGCAGGGCCAGCGGGTCAATTTCGTCCTCGACGACGAAGGTCGGGCCACGGACTTGAAGATCGGTTCCGAGGCCGACATGGAGACCCCCGACCTCTCCGACCTCTAGGAGCGCAGGTCAGAGGTTGATGATCGGGCAGAGCAGGGTTCGCTCGACGCCGTCGAGGTTGCCCACGGTGTTGACCACCACTCCGCCGAGTTCATCCATGTCGTCGGCGGTCGCTCGGGCGATGACGTCGTAGGGGCCAACCGCGACTTCCGCGATGGTGATCTGGGGTAGCTCGGCGGTGGCTCGGGCAACGTCGGCGGCACTGCCCACCGCGGCTTGGATCAGGATGTATGCGTTGACGGCCATGTTGCACGGCTCCGATTTCTGACCCATGGGTGAGTCACCGTCAACGATACGCACTGTCCTCAGCGAGCGATAGGGGGACTCGTCGCCGGCGGTTCAGGCGGCCAAGAGCACGTCAGCGGTCATCTCCAGGTGACCGAGGTGCTGCGCCAGTTCCTCGTAGGCGTGGATGAGCGCCGCGCCAACCGTCCATTCGCCCTCCAGCGGGTTCTGGGTTTGGGGTGGCGGATTGGCCAGCTCGGTCGCAGTGGCCATCTCGGGCGCCAGTTCCTCGAGGAGTGCCACGAGGTCCTGTGCCCTCGCACGGAGCTCGTCAACCGTGCCGACCGCAACGAACTCGTCGTCGCGCACTCGCGATGTCGGGCGGCCGCACACGACGTGCGCGCACCAAAAGGTCGCCGCCGCGAAGGTGTGGGTCGCGAGCTGATACGGCGTCGAAACCCCCGGCAGGTCAGGGCGCACGTTGATGTGGGCGTCGCCGATTCGCTCGACGGTCTCTTCGATACCGGCGATGGTGCGGCGACAAAACACGAGGAAATCAGCTGCGGTGATCATGTCGGGAACCAGAGAACGAGGTACGCGGCGCGGATGCCGAGCCCCATGAGCCAGAGGCTGCCGAGACCGTAGAGCAGGTGGAGCTGTTCGGGCATCTCGTTTCGGTAGGCGTAGATGAGGCTGCACGACAGCAACCCGGCCAACCCGTAGACGAGCGGCTCCCCCGGCTCGATGAGGTCCTGGGATTGTGCGATCGCACCGAAGATCACGTGGGCCAGGATCACGGCCTGGGCAGCCGCAACCGCGACCCAGAGACTGCGATGGCGAACCCGTGGTTCGAGGTGGGCACCGCAGGCCCAGATCCCGACGAGGCCATTGGCGATGATCCACGGCCAGATCGACCCCTCGTACAGCGCCAGCATCATTGGCTCCAGCGGTGGGCGGCCGCCCACACTTCAGCACCGCGATAGATGATGTCCATCACCGGATCTTTGACGTCGTAGTACGCGTCGACGTCGTCGGGGTGCTGCACCGCCAGGTGGCGTTTGAGTTGGGCGTACGCGTCTCGAACGGTGGGGTCGGCGCGGAGATAGTCCCGAAACAGCAATGCGTAGCGTTGGTTGCGGCGACCCGCAGCCCGGATGTGGATGTTGGCCCGGCGCTCGCCCTCGCCTTCTCGGGCGTACAGCTTGGTCAGCTGCACTCGGTCGTCACAGCCGACCAACACGTCGTCGGTGATGTCACGCCGCGCCGTGAACCCGGCTGTCTCGAGCTGATCGAGGATTGCGGGGTCGAGCGCGGCGACGGTGATCTGGATGTCGATCACGTCCTTGGCGGCCAGGCCGGGCACCGAGGTCGACCCGATGTGATCGATCCGCAGTGCCTCATCACCCAAGGCGGACGCAAGCCGCGTGCGCAGGGTGACGAACTGCTCGGGCCAGGTCGGATCCGACTCGACGATCTCGATCCGGGTCACTGGTCCAGGACGGCGTAGATGTCGGGCAGGTACGGCTCACCCTTCTGGGTTGCGCCGTACTGGACGTACCACTCCTGGCCAAAGGCCATCGCGAAGGCGTCATCGGGCAACTTCAAGAACACCGAGTCTTCGGTGATCTGGGACGCATGGGCGACCATGGCCGCCTTCTTCGCTGCGACGACGGCAGTGACGTCGACGGCGTGGGTGATGTCGGCCGCGGGTGTGCCGAGATCCTGGTCGAGGAACTCCTGACGCTCCGCTTCCATCTCCTCCTGCGACATCGGGTTGTCCCCTTCGGCCATCTCCTCCCACTCGGGCATCTCGGCGAAGGATTTCATCTGCTCGCGATTCATAGTCGATTCGAACACGTGCGGCGTGCCCGCCAGCTCTGCAGCCCGCTTGCCGACCCGGTGGACCTGGATGTGGTCGGGGTGGTTGTAGCCACCGATCGGGTCGTAGATCGTGACGATCGATGCGTTTTCTTCCCGAAGGATCTCGGCGAGCCGTTCGGCTGCCTCGTCGACGTCGGCCTGCCAAAAACACGCCGGGTCGTTGTTGGTCTCGGTGTTTTCCATCCCCGAGTCCTTGTAGCCGAGAAACTCGAGTCGGCTGACCGACAACTCCTCGGCGGCCGCCCGCAACTCCCGGGCTCGCACGTCCGCAAGCGTTTCGCCGTCCGGGATGATGTCGGGGTCGGCCTCACCGACCGCGCCGTCGGTGGCGCACACGAGCACGATGCGATGTCCCCGCTGCGCACCGATCAGCATCGTGCCGCCGGTGGCGATCGCTTCGTCGTCGGGGTGGGCGTGAAAGAAGACAGCAGTCGCCATCTACGCGACGCTACCTGCCTCTCGCAGCCCCGCGATCTCGTCTGCGGAGTAGCCGACGTCGGCGAGCAGTTCGTCGGTGTGTTGGCCCGCGTGGGCGGGCGGCCGCTCGATCGTTGCCTCGGTGCGCGAAAAGCGAGGCGCCGGCCCGGGCTGGACGACGCCGTTGCGTTCGACGAAGGTCCCGCGGGCACGATTGTGGGGGTGCTGCGGCGCTTCGACCATCGAGAGCACCGGGGCAAAGCAGATGTCGGTGTGTTCCATGATGGCGCACCACTCATCACGGGTCTTCTCTTTGAATCGGGCCGCGAGGTCGGCTTTGAGCTCGGGCCACATCGAGCGGCTCATCTGCTGATCCCACTTCTCGTCGTTGAGCCCCATCTTCTCTCGGAGCTCGGCATAGAACTGAGGTTCGATCGACCCGATCGAGACGTACTGCCCATCGCTGCACTCGTAGACGTCGTAGAAGTGGGCCCCCGTGTCGAGCATGTTGGTGCCCCGTTCGTCGGCCCAGATGCCCATCGCTCGAAACCCGTGAAAGAACGTCATGAGCGACGCAGCACCGTCGACCATCGCCGCGTCGACCACCTGACCTTCGCCCGACTGGCGGGCTTCGAGCAGGGCACAGACCATGCCGAACGCGAGGTACATCCCACCGCCACCGAAATCCCCGACCAGGTTGAGGGGCGGCACCGGAGCTTCGCCCTGGCGACCCATCGACTCGAGCGCTCCCGCAAGCGAGATGTAGTTGATGTCGTGGCCCGCCGCATGCGAGTACGGGCCGTCTTGACCCCAGCCGGTCATGCGGCCGTACACCAGGCGGGGGTTGCGGGCGTGGCAGTCGGCGGGGCCGACCCCGAGCCGTTCGGTGACCCCGGGGCGGAAGCCCTCGATCAACCCGTCGGCCGACTCGACGAGTTTCATCACCGCTTCGAGTCCCTCGGGCGACTTCATGTCGATGCCGATCGAACGACGGCCGCGCAACATCACGTCGGCTGGCGGGACCTCCGGGTCGCCACCGCGCACGGCCCCCGACCGCTCCACCCGGATGACGTCGGCGCCCATGTCGGCCAGCATCATGGCGCAGAAGGGCCCGGGACCGATCCCGGCCAGTTCGATGATGCGTACGCCAGCGAGCGGTCCCATGGTTTCCTCCGTCGAGTGTCCTAGCGGGCGAGACCCTAGCTCTGCGCCTGCGACCGGAGCGAAGCCTTCGGTCGCGGCGATCTAGGAGAACGTGCGAGCGGTCAGTGCCGTCATGGCTTCGACCAACGGCGGCCACACCTGGTACACGAAGTCGTGCGACATCCCCTCGATCTCGAGGAACTCCGCCCCCGGGATGAGCTCGGCGGTACGACGACCGTGTTCGAGCGGCAGCAGGGTGTCGTTCTCGCCATGGACCACGAGGGTCGGCACGTCGAGCGCCTTCAGCGCGTCGATGCGAGACGGTGAGGCCATCGCCGCAGCGAACTGACGCATCCCGCCGCCGGGAACGAACGCGCGCTCGTGCAGTTCGGTGAAGAACTCCCGCAGCGGTTCGACGTCGTACCAGTCTGGGTTGGCCCAGAGTTTGCGGGCCACGATGTCGGCCTCGATCTGCTCCTCGACCGTGTCCTTCGGCGGTGCGGTAAGCGCCGCTGCGACCTCGTCGGTCGGCTGGGGAAGGTCCTCCGCCCCGATGCCCGGGGTGGACGCCAACGACACGAGCGCCCGAACCCGTTCGGGATGGTCGACCGCGAGCTGTTGGGCGATCATCCCGCCGAGCGACAACCCCAGCACGACCGCCGTCTCCACCCCCACGGCGTCGAGCACGGCAACCGTGTCGTCGGCCATGTCGCTCAGCGTGTAGCCGTCGTCGTCGCCGGTGGCACTCGACAGACCGGAGTCCCGATTGTCCATGCGGATCACAAAGAAGCCCCGGTCGACGAGCGACATGCAGAACTCCTCGGGATAGATGAGCAATTGATTGCCCATTCCCGGGAGGCAGATGACGACCGGGTCTTCGTGGAGCCCGAACGTCTCGTAGTAGAGCTCGATGGCTCCGTTCTTCGAAGTCGGCATGGTGGCCACCCTAGGGCGGCTACGTTCGAGACTGTGAAGATCCAGGACCGTCGCTTCTCCAAGCTCTCGACGCGTGAGCTGCACGACATCATGCGACTGCGGATCGACATCTTTGTCGTCGAACAGGAATGCCCGTATCCCGAGCTCGATGGCCGAGACCTCGAATCGGGAACCCGTCACGTCTGGATGGCTGACGACATCGGTGTCGTCGCCTATGTACGGGTCCTCGACGACGATGGCGAGACGCGAATCGGCCGGGTCGCGACCCGAGACGACGCCCGGTCAGGCGGCTTTGCCGGGGCGCTGCTGGACCATGTACTCGACACGACCGAGGGCCCGTGGGTGCTCGATGCGCAGACCTACCTGGTCGGCTGGTACCGCAAACGGGGTTTCGACGACGACGGCGATGAGTTCGTCGAGGACGGCATTCCGCACGTGCCGATGCGGCGCGATGCCTGATCCTGACCCTGCCGAGGCGGGGTCGTCGCTCGACGACGCCCGCCGTGTGCTGCGGCAAGCCTTTCGGGTCGCCGCCCCCCAACAAGCGCTTGCGCTGCTCGCGGGTCTGACGTGGCGGGGCGCGGCGATCGCGACACCGTGGGCGATTCAGAATGCCGTCGACGACGGGGTCATCGCTGACGACACCGACGCATTACGGACCTGGTGCCTGGCCCTCGTCGGCCTCGGTCTCGTCACGTGGATCGGCGACGCAGTGCGCCATCTGAACGCGGACCGCTCGGGCTTTGTTGCACTGCTCGACGTGCGCCGACGGACGCTGGCTGCGCTGGTCGATGCCGATCCGGGCCACGTCGCTCGTTTCGCGACAGGAGATGTGATCACCCGGCTCGGCGAGGACTGTCGCCGCGTCGCGATCTGGATCACGGCCTCGATCACCGGCGCAATCGCGAGCCTCACGCTCATCGCCGTCATCGTGCTCGTCGCCACCCTCGATCCGTGGCTAGCGGCGATCGCGCTCGCGGTCGTGCCGCTGTCGGGGGTGCTTGCGGTCAACCGGGCCACACCGAACCGCGACGCGTCGACGGAATCGATGGAAGCATCGGGCCGCGCGGCTGCGTGGATCGAAGCGTCGGTCGCCGGCATCGAGACGGTGAAGGGCATCGGAGCCGAGTCGGTGGTGGTCACCCATGCCGAAGCACGTGTTGCTGACTCCCGCCGCCGCAGCTATGCCCTTGCCTCGTTTCAGGCCGGGTGGTTCGCAACCGCCAACCTGATTCCCGGTCTGGGGGTTGCGATCGGGATGTTGATCGGTGGAATTCGGGCGATCGACGGAACGATCAGCGCCGGCGAGCTGTTGGCGTTCTCGGGGTGGATGGGGCTGCTTGCGGGTGCCACGACGACGCTGACGAGCCGCCTCGGCACTCGGGGTGTGGCGCTTGCCTCGGCCGCTCGCATCGCGGCGATCCAACACTCGCCGCTCCATCCGGCCGCCTCCGGGACACCCGAGGAGAGACCCTCCCCGACCCGCGGCGCGCTCGTCCGAGCCGAACGGGTCGCACTGTCACGGGGCGACCTGGCGGTTCTCGCCGGCGTGTCGTTCTCCGCCGCCCCGGGATCGTGGACCGCGCTCGTCGGTGCAACCGGCTCCGGCAAGTCGTCACTTCTCCAGGCCATCGCCGGCGACCTGGTCCTCGATGCGGGGGAGATCTCGATCGATGGTGTTGCGGTGAACGATCTGTGGCGACCGGTCCGTTCGGGTCGGGTGGCGATGGTTCCGCAAAATCCGACGATCGTCAGCGGTTCCGTTGCCGACATCCTTCGACGAGGCGCAACCGATGCCGAAGACGCAGACCTTGCCCGGGTGCTCGACGTCTGCCAGCTCTCGGCGTTTGTCGACGAACTGGGTGGGCTCGACGGCCGCATCGGCGAGCGGGGCCGCACCGTCTCGGGCGGCCAGCGGCAGCGGTTTGCGCTCGCGGCGGCGTTGCTGCGGCGACCCGCCGTGTTGTTGCTCGACGACGTCACGTCAGCGCTCGACGAAGATGTCGAGGCCGCGCTGCTCGCTGCGTTGCGTCCCGAAACCGAAGGCTCCACGATCGTCTTCGCAACTCATCGGCCTGCGCCGGTGCGATCGGCTGACGCCGTCCTTGACCTCACGCCTCACGCGCTGCAGGCCGTTCCAGAGGCGCCGGCATGACGACATCACCGAACCAACCGACTGAACTCGCCGAACAGCCCGATGAACGCCGAGCGTTTCGTCGACTCTGGCCATTGGCCCGTCCCCATCGATGGCGCCTGGTCGCCGCCGCAATCGGGTCGGTCGCCGCCAGCCTCTTGATGCTCGCGGTTCCGGTGCTGACGGGACGGACGATCGACGCGATCGACGCCGGTGACCGCACCGACCTGCAGTGGAGTGCCGCGGGCTTGATGGCAGCCGCCATCGCGCTCTGGGTCGCCGAACAGGTTCGCGACCGCACCCAGGCCGACACGGGCGAACGAATCCTGCAATCGGTCCGCAACGGCGTGACCCGCTCGCTGTTTCGCCAGCCGCTCGCCTTCTTCGACCGCTACGAAGCGGGGCAGCTCACGGCTCGCGCCACCACCGACGTGCAGGCACTCACCGGCTTCGTGCGGGGCGTTGCGCCCGAGTTCGCCAACAACCTCATCTTCTTGGTGGTGTCGTTCGTCGTGCTTGCGACCCTGTCGTGGCAGCTGACCTTGACCCTGTTCGTCTATGTCCCGATGCTGTTCATCACCGCGTTGTCGTTTCGGCGCGTGGCCCGCGCCGCCTTCAGCAACCGAGCCGCAGCCCAGGCGGAGATGACCGCCATCATCAGCGAATCGATGGCGGCGAGAGCAACCCTGGCCGGGATCGGCGCCGAACGGTCGATTCTCGACCGTGCCGACGCGGCCGACCGCTACCTCTTCACCTCGGCGGTCACCGCGATCAAGGCCGAGAATCGTCTGTCGCCGCTCGGTTTCGGGAAGCTCGTGTCGCTCGCCGCCGTGCTGTGGGTCGGCGGTTCGCTTGCGGCGAATGACACCATCTCGGTCGGCACGGTGGCGACGTTTGCGTTGGCGGCTCGCCAGCTCTTCGCTCCGATGGACGCCATGCTCCAGGTCTTCGCCGCATCGCTGGCGATGCGGGCTCATGTCGCTCGGATCCTGCAGCTCCAAACCGAAGAACACCCCGGTGCCGACCCAACCCAGGGCGTCGTCGGCCAGCGAGCCACCGAAAGAGCTGGACGGGCCGCGCCCGGAGTGCAGGGCACGGTTGGTGGCCTCTCGGTGGAGGCCGAGCAGCTGACGTTTGCGTACCGCGGCGGTCCGCCGGTCGTGCGCGAGGTCGACGTGTCGGTTGGCGCAGGCGAGCGGGTGGCGCTGACCGGCGAGACCGGTTCGGGAAAGTCGACACTGGCCAGCTTGATCATCGGTCTTCGCTCGGCCGATTCCGGCGAGGTGGCTCTCGGCGGCCAGCGGCTTGTCGACTGGGATCCGGTCGAATTGCGTCGCCGAGTGTGTTTCCTGCCCCAGTCGGCCCACCTGATCGCGGGCACCATCGCCGACAACCTGCGTTTCGTTCCCGGCGATCACACCGAGACCCATCTGCGGCTGGTGCTCGATCGGATCGTCGGTGGCCGCGTCGTCGGCGAGAGCCGGCTGACGCTCGACACGATGGTCGACGCCGGTGGGACGAATCTGTCCGCCGGCGAACGGCAGCTGATCGCCCTCGCCCGGGCGGAGCTGGCGGCACCCGATCTGTTGGTGCTCGATGAAGCAACCGCAGACGTCGACCCCGAAACCGAGGCGGTGATCGCCGATGCGCTCGACGAGCTGTCTGGCGATCGAACCCTGATCGTCATCGCCCACCGGCCCGAAACCGCCGCCCGCTGTGAGCGGATCGTTCGGCTCGACAGGGGCCGGGTGGTCGACGATCGACGGCGCTGAGCGACTCAGAGATCGCCGAGTCGGTCGGCGACGATGCCGAGGTATTCCTCGGTGAGCTGATCGGCTTCGTCCTGGTCGACCATCGAGGCGAGGCGAATCACGCCGTCGGACAATTCGAGGATCAACACGATGCGGTTTGCCAGCACGCCGATGCCGACGTCGGCGCCTCGATCGACCAGGCCGGTGGCGATCACGGTCGCGTTGCGTCGGGTGTCTTCGAGATCGAGGCGAGCGAGCTCGGGGTCGGCTCGGATCGCAGCCCGCAGCTGCACCCGATGCGGTTCGCTGCGGTGCCGGTCGAGATAGGTCCGAAGGCCGTCGAGCATCAACTGTCGCCCATCGCCATCAGCAGCGGCCAGCGCAACGACGATTCGTTCGGCGTCTTCGTCGAACGAACGCTCGGCGAGCCCTCGGATGATCGCCGCCTTGTTCGGGAAGTAGCGATACAGCGCCGCCTTGGAGAGGCCAGCCTGGGCCGCGATCGCGGTCATCGTGATCTGGTCGATCCCGTGGTCGTCGAGCAGTGTGGCGGCGGCGTCGAGGATGGCGGCGACACCGGCGCGGCTGCGTTGCTGTTCGGGTTCGCGTCGCTTCGCCAAGGGTTCGGTGTCGGTCACGCGGTTGACAGTAGCGCGAACGTGACGCATAGTCACGTATGTACGTGACGAATGGTCACGTTTGCTGGAAGGAGCAGTCGTGCCCGAAACCACCGAACGACTCGACGTCGCCGTCGTCGGCGCCGGGCCTGCGGGCCTCACCCTCGCCCGCCGCCTCGCGGCGACCAACGCCTCGTTTGCCGTGTTCGAACGCCACACCGACGTCGGCGGTATCTGGGACATCGATGCCCCCGGGTCGCCGATGTATGAGTCGGCCCACTTCATCTCGTCTCGCACCCTCTCGGGCTTTCCCGATTTCCCGATGCCAGACCGGTATCCCGACTACCCGAACCACCGTCAGCTGCTCGAGTACATCCGCAGCTATGCCGACGCGTTCGGCCTTCGACCCCACATTCGCTTCGGTACCGCGGTCGATCATGCGACTCCCAGCGACACCGGGTGGCGGCTCGAACTCGGCGATGGCACCACCGTCGAGGCTCGCTACCTCGTCTGTGCCAACGGTGTCACCTGGGTCCCCAACCTGGTCACCTGGCCGGGCGAATTCAACGGCGAGATCCGTCACTCCGTCACCTACCGCGACGCCGCCGAACTTGCCGGGAAGCGGGTTCTGGTCGTGGGCGCCGGCAATTCCGGCGTCGACATCGCGTGCGACGCCGCCTTCGCTGGCGAGCAAGCGTTCTTCAGCACCCGTCGGGGCTACCACTTCGTGCCGAAGCACATCTTCGGCCAGCCGACCGACGTGTTCGCCTCGACTGGCCCACACCTCCCCCACCGTCTCCAACAGGCGCTCTTCGGCGGACTGCTGCGCGTGATCAACGGCGACCTTCGCAGCTTCGGCCTACCGAAGCCGGACCACAAGATTCTCGAATCGCATCCGATCATGAACACCCAGATCCTGCACTATCTCGCCCACGGCGATGCGATCGCGAAGCCTGACATCGATCATTTCGATGGCGACGACGTCGTCTTCACCGACGGCTCCCGAGAACAGGTCGACCTCGTCATCACCGCAACCGGGTATCAGCACGCCAGTCCCTACCTCGACGACGGCACGTTCGAGATGCGCAACGGGCGACCCGACCTGTACCTCGGACTCTTCGCCCGCAACCATCCGAACCTCGCCGTGCTCGGCTTCATCGAGTTCGCGAGCGCCGCCTACGCCAACTTCGACCTCATGGCCGAGTTGATCGTCGCCGACGCAACCGCGGCGACCGGGTCATCCGCCCGCCAGACCATGGCGGCCAAGAAGGCCCGTCACCGTCCCGACCTCACCGGCGGACACCGCTACATCGACTCCGAACGTCACGCCAACTATGTCGAGGTCGACACCTACCTGAAGGTGCTCCGCGAGGTCAAAGACGAACTCGGCCTGACGAAGGCATCCGCATGACACTGGCTCTGATCACCGGGGCCGCATCAGGAATCGGGGCGACCACTGCAACGCGGTTGGCTGACCGCGGCTTCCGAGTCATCGCGGTCGACCTGACCGACGAACTCGCTGCGTCGGCGGCCGAGCCGGTCGATGGCATCCCCGTTACCTGCGACATGGCCGACCGAGCGGCGGTCGCCGAGCTCTGCGAGCGGATCACGAACGAATGGAAGAACGACCTTCACGTCGTTATCGCCAATGCCGGCGTGATTCGTATCGGCGACGTCGCCGAGCAACGAGCGACCGATCTCGACACCACACTCGACGTGAACCTGGGTGCGGCGATGCAGCTCGGCCGCGCCGCGGTCTCGACGTTTCTCCCGCACGACCGGGGTCACTTCCTCGCAACCGTGTCGATGGGCGGCATCATCGCCATGCCCGGCTCCGCGGCGTACTCGGCGTCAAAGGCCGGGCTGCGCGCCTTTCTCGCTTCGCTGCACGCCGAGGTCGCCGGCACCCGCATTCGTGTCAGCGGGATCTATCCGAGCGCCGTCGACACCCCGATGCTTCGTCACGAGGCCCGCAACGGCGGCAGCCCGCTGAACTTCGTCGGCGAGGTCCTGTCGACCGACGACATCGCCGATGCGTACGAGAAAGCGCTCGACACCGGTCGACTCGAGGTCTACGCCCCCTATGTCGACAGCATCAGCACCCGGCTCACCATGCTGCGGCCGGCGATCGTGCCCCGGCTCATCAAACCGCTGAACTGGCTCGGCGAGCGCGGCCGCACGACGTTTCTCGAGCGGATCGGTCACGACTGACACCTCGAAAAGATGTATCACCGGGCGGCCGAGCACGTCTTTGGAGATGCGGCGAGCAACCGGCGGGGAGAGTCTTCGGCGAAGCCGCATGACCAGGAGTGATCATGTCTCTACTCGAAACGATCATCGACGAGTTCAACGAACGAACGGCGTCCGGCTCGCAGGAGATGCACGGCGGCGGCATCGACGTCGATCCCGACGTGCTTGCGCAGTTCATCGAGTACGCGTCGGAAGGAGCGGGGTGTCTGCAAGAAACCGCAGACTGCGCCGACCCCGGCGCCAAGGACGAACCGATGTTGACCGACGACGAAGGCGGTCACCTCGACGCGCTGGAACGCATCATCGCCGGCAACAACCTGCTTCCCGTGGCGTTCCTCGAAGAGGGAGTACAAGCCCAGAAGCCCGTCGCTCGAATCGCGCTGAAACAGTCCCACCGAGGCTTACCGGCTGGCTCTGGCTGGGGCACCGGCTGGTTGGTGGCCGACGACTTGTTGATGACGAACAACCACGTCATCGCGTCCAAGGCCTTCGCCAAGACGGTTCGGGCCGAGTTCAACTATCAAAACAAGATCGACGGCACCCCCGAGACACCCGAGTGGTACGACCTCGACCCCGACGACGTCTTCTACACGAACGCCGCACTCGACTACACCCTCGTGCGGGTGAAGTGCCGGCGGACCTTTCTGAACTCGGCTGCGATCGCACCCGCGAACGCGAACCTGAACGCCCCGAATACCGAGGTGGCCGGCGACGAGAACGATCTCGTCGGATTCACGCCGTTTCCGGGCGGCCAACCCGACATTCCCGCCGTGTCGATTCCGAAGGACTGGCGCGACCGCGTGCGGTGGCCGATCACCTTCTGCCAAAAACCCGGTGCTCGGTGGGGACATCTGACCCTGCCTCGCAATCGAGTGCTGCTGCGAAACGGCATGCACGTCAACGTCATTCAGCATCCACGCGGCCGCCGCAAGGAGATCGGCGTCCAGCAGAACCAGATCGACGAGATCTTCGGCAATGTCGTCCGCTACACGACCGACACCGAGCCCGGCTCGTCCGGCTCACCGGTCTTCAACAACGGCTGGGACCTGCTGGCGATTCACCACGCGGGCGGCCGCCGGGTCCGAAACGTGTGGAAGAACAACCAGGGCATCCGCATCGACCGGATCGTGACCGACCTTCGTCGGCAGATCCCGGCTGGCGATCCGGTGCTGACCGAACTGGGCATCTGAATCGAGCGGCTCAGATCGATCCTCAGAAGCGGATGATCCGGGCCGGGTCGATGCGGAGCCGAATGGTCGAACCGACCGTCGGCGCCGGGGTGAGCGCGAACCGCAAGGCCCGGTCGTCGGTCGTCCGCACCCGAACGTCGTGATCGACCCCGCGGAAGTGGGCTCGCTCGACGGTGACCTCGACATCGCCATCAGGGTCGATGGATGCCGCGTCCGGACGCCAGACGACGACGCCGTCGTCCGTGTCGATCACATTGGTGTGACCGAGCACGCGGGCGACGACCAGTGAGCGAGGTGCGGCCCAGACATCGGCGGGCGGACCGGTCTGATGGAGTCGCCCATCAGCCATGACGCCGACACGATCGCCCAACGCAAATGCTTCGTCGTGGTCGTGGGTGACATGGACAGCGGCGGTGCCGGTCGTGTCGAGCACCTCAGGGAGTTCGTCGATCAGGCGATCACGAAGGTGCCGATCGAGCGAACCGAGCGGTTCGTCGAGCAGCAACACCCGCGGCGCTGGCGCCAGGGCGCGAGCGAGCGCCACCCGCTGTGCCTCGCCGCCCGACAGGGTTGCGATCGAGCGCCGCTCGTAGCCGCCCAGCCCGACGAGGTCGAGCAGCTCACCGATGCGGGCGGCCCGGTCGGCGAGCGAGACGCCGTCCATGCGCAACCCAAACTCGACATTCTGACCGACATCACGATGCGGAAAGAGCGCATGGTCTTGGAACATCAACCCGAAGGGGCGACGTTCCGGCGGAAATTGATCGACCCCCTCATCGTCGAGGCTGATCGTGCCCGCGGCGAGTGGTTCCAGCCCGGCAATCGCCCGCAGCAGGGAGGACTTGCCGCATCCGCTCGGCCCGAGCAGCGCCAACGTCTCGCCGGCGGCCAGATCCAGGTCGACGTCTTTGACCGCTCGGACCTCGCCGAAGCGCACATCGACACCATCGAGCCGCAACATCTAGAACGCCCCCTCGTCGGATCCCCGCGCCGATTCGATCACGATCACCGCAGTGGCCACCAGAATCATCAGCACGACCGACAGCGCCATCGCCTGGCCCCGAAGCAGATCGCCAGGGGTCGACAGCAGCCGGAACAGGGCGACCGGGGCGGTGAGGTTCTCGGGCCGACGAGGCAGAAACGACGTCGCTCCGAACTCACCGAGCGACACGGCGAACGCAAAGCCGGCGCCGACGACCAGGCCGCGAAGCCCGATCGGCAGGTCGATCTCACGGCGGGCCCGGCTCGGCGACGCACCCAGCGCCGCAGCCGCCTGATGCAGCACCGGGTCGATCGAACGCAGAACCGGCACCATCGTTCGCACCACGAAGGGCACGCCGACAAGGGCGTGGGCGATTGGGATGATCCACCACGACGTGCGCAAATCGAGCGGCGGCTCGTCGAGCGCGATCAAGATGCCAAATCCGATGGTGACCGCCGAGGTGCCGAGCGGCAGCGTGAGACCGAGATCGAAGATGCGGGCCAAACCCGTGCGGCCATGCACCACCACCAGCGACGCGAGCAGCCCGACCACAACCGCCAACGCCGTCGCCACGACCGCAAAGACCAGCGAGTTCCACAGCGCCGTCGTGGCCGGAGCTGGCAGCTGACGGATTCGCTCTCCCAGCGCCCGGTAGTGATCGAAGCCGTAGGTGCCGCCGGTACGCACCGACCGTTCGACGAGCACCCCGATCGGGCCTCCGAGGAGGACGAGGCCGACCAGCAGATTGCCGAGGCGCCAGCCCATCGACGGTGCTCGTCGGCTTTGGCGGGTCACACGGGTCACGACCGGCCGCCGCCGTTCGAGGCGGGTCGAGAGGACGACAAGCGCCAACACGGCCACGAGTTGCACGACCGCAAGCGCAGCCGCCGTCTCGAGGTTCGTGCGACTCACCGCCTGGCGGTAGATCTCGGTTTCGAGGGTCGATCGCCGTGGGCCACCGAGGATCAAGACCACGCCGAACGAGGTGAACGAAAAGAGAAAGACGATCGCAGCGGCCGAAGAGATCGCCGGTCTCAATCGAGGAAGCGTCACCTCTCGAAACGTTGCCCACGCGCTTGCACCGAGTACCCGTGCGGCTTCCTCGACTCGATGATCAAGCCCCGCCCAGAACGCGCCCACGGCGCGGACGACCACCGCGTAGTTGAAGAACGCATGCGCGATCAGGATCGCCCAGACGGTGTGTCGCAGCCGCACCGCACCATCGTCAAGACCGGTCACCGCAAACACCTCGGTGAACGCTCCTGCGACGACCACGGTTGGGAGCACAAAGGGCACGGTGACCAGCGACCGAACCAACCGTTGCCGCGTCGGATGCATTCGGGCCACCACCGACGCCGCCGGGAGCCCGATCGCGAGCGTCAACACCGTGCTGACAACGGCTTGCCACAACGTGAACCAGAGAATGTCTCGCTGTCGAGCCGACCCCGCAAGCTCGATGAAGGTCGAGCCACCGCTCCCGCCGAGCCCCCGCCACAGGACGGTGAGGATCGGATAGAAGAAGAACATCCCGATGAACGCGGCGGGCACGGCCACCAGCGTCGCCGCTCCAAAGCGGCGGACACCGGGACCGGCCAACCGGTTCACGAGTCCCTTCGATCTCGGCTACTAGCCGAGAACGATCTCGACCCAGCGTTCGACCCAGGCGTCCCGGTTCGCTTCGATGTCGGCCGGCGCGATGATCTGGGGATCGTCCGGGACTTCGGTGTGCTCGACGAACTCCGATGGCAGCTCCGCCGCCTCGAGGGCCGGGAACACGAACATGTTGAGCGGCACGTCCTCCTGGAATGTCGGGGTCAACATGAAGTCGATCAGTGCCTGCGCGGCGGCCGGGTTCTCTGCTCCGGCGAGCACGCCCGCGAACTCGATTTGACGGAAGCACGAGTCGAGCAACACGCCGGTGGGGGCGGCGTCGACGGGCGGGTCAGCAAAGATGACCTCGGCCGGCGGGCTCGACGCATAGGAGACCACAACCGACCGGTCACCGCCCCCGGCGGTGAATTCGCCGTAGTAGGCGTCCTCCCAACCTGCGGTGACGCTGACACCGTTGGCGACGAGATCGGCCCAGTACTGCTCCCAGTCGTCGGTGCCGTTGATGGTGGCGAGCAAGAACGCGAGACCGGGCGACGACGACTCAGGCGACTGCACCACGACCTGATCAGCAAAAGCCGGGTCGGTGAGGTCTTCGAGTGAGGTCGGCGCCTCGGCACCGTCGGGCAGCGCATCGATCCAGTAGTTGACACACACGTCACCGAAGTCGATCGGGGTGACCCGGTTCTCGTCGTCGAGCTTCAGGTCGTCGAACACGCCACCGAGGTTGGTCGACTCGTAGGCGTCGAAGAGGTCGGCATCGAGGCCCCGCTGCAGGAATGTGTTGTCGATGCCGAACATCACGTCGGCCAACGGCGAGTCTTTGGTCAGGATCGCTTCGCTGACCATCGTGCCGGCGTCGCCGACCTGAAGGAGTTCGACGGTGGCGCCGGTCTCCGCGGTGAACGCCTCGAACACCGAGTCGCTCACGACGAACGAGTCGTGGGTCATCAAGGTGACGGTCGTTCCGGAGATGTCGACGATCTCGGTTGTCGAGTCATCGTCATCACCGCACGCTGCGGCCAAAAGGCACAGCGCACCCAACGACAGGAGCAGTTTCTTGGTCATGGCTTCCTCCGCCGGCATTACCCGGATCAGGTTCGTTCGGGTCGTCGACGGAATGTCGACCTCTCAGCCCGGCTACCCCGAGCTCCCCGGTTGTGTTGTTGCCAGAGGTTACCCGCGACGTTGCGTTTGCGCCGACCCGAAACACGTGACTCAATACGTGGCGATGGCGGTGCTCCTTCTCACGCTTCGCGACCTCGTGCATCGGCGGGTGCGCTTCGCGGTCGTCACCTTGCTCGGCGCGATCGTCTTCGCCCTGCTGTTTGTCATGACCGGCATGGTCGAGCAGTTCCGTCAAGAACCAGTGGACACCGTCGCAGCGGTCGGGGCCGACCATTGGGTCATCGCCGAAGGGGTGCCGGGTCCGTTCAACGGCGTTTCGGTGCTGCCGGCCGGGGCCGCCAACCCCGGTGTCGCAGCCGCCGGCGCCAGCTTCTCGCCGATCGTCGTGAGCCGCACCAGCCTGACCGGTGCCACGGTTGAACCCGACGACCTGGTGTTGATCGGTATCGACGTGGATGGAATCGGCCACCCCGACGTGAGCGAGGGCCGATCGGTCGAGGCCGAGAACGAGGTCGTGATCGACGACTCCGCCGGAACATCGATCGGTGACGCCGTCGAGATCGGTGGTCGGCCGCTCACCGTTGTGGGCCACACCGCGGGAACCACACTCTTCGCCGGCTTTCCCGTCGCCTTCGTCTCGTTGCCGGTTGCCCAGGACCTCGCCTTCTCGACCCGCGAGGTCATCAGCAGCATCGTCGTCGAGGGTCCACTCGCCGAGCTGCCCCCGGGCTCGAAGTCGCTCACCGCTGCGGAAGTCATCGAGGACACCCGGCGCCCGCTCGAGAACGCCGTCGCCTCGGTGAACCTGGTGCGGGCCCTGCTGTGGATCATGTCCGGCATCATCATCGGTGCGGTCGTGTACCTCTCTGCGCTCGAACGTCAGCGCGACTTCGCCGTGCTGAAAGCGGTTGGAACCTCGACTCGAGCGCTTCTTGCCAGCCTCACGATCCAGGCGGTCCTGATCGCGCTCGCCGCCGTCGCTGTCGGTGCCATCATTCAGCTCGGAGTCGCACCTGCGTTCCCGCTCACGATCCGGGTCCCGGCCGGTGCGTTCTGGCAGGTCCCGGTCATCGCCGTGGTGGTCGCCGTGATCGCGAGCGCGTTGGGGCTGCGAACGGTCGCCAGTTCTGACCCGGTCGATGCCTTCGGAGGTGGCCATGGCTGAGCCCCGCTCGCTCGTCGTCGAGCAGCTGGTCATGGAGTTCGTACACGACGGCTACGCGGTTCGTCCCCTGGACGGGCTGTCGTTCACCGCCCACGCCGGTGAGATCGCCATGCTGCTCGGTCCGTCCGGCTCGGGGAAGACGACATTGCTGTCCTGTCTCGGCGGCATGATCAGTCCGACCTCGGGATCGATTCGGTTCGGTGACGCCGAACTGGTCGGAGCCACCCCGGCAGAACGCAATGCTCACCGACGCGATCGAGTCGGCTTCGTCTTCCAGTCGTTCAACCTGATCCCGTCACTTTCTGCCCGAGAGAACGTCGCTGCTCCGCTCATGCTCGCCGGCTGGGACCGCCGCCAGGCCTACGAACGCGCCGACCAGATGCTCGCCGAGGTCGGGCTCGCCGAACGCCGCAACCATCAGCCGAGCCAGCTGTCGGGCGGACAACAGCAACGGGTTGCGATCGCTCGGGCCCTCGCCCACGACCCGCCCGTCCTGCTCGCCGACGAGCCAACCGCAAGCCTCGACCACATCCAGGCCGAAGAGATCATCCGCATGTTGCGCACGTTGCGTGACGCCGGCCGCATCATCATCGTGTCGTCGCACGACACGAGAATCATCCCGATCGCCGACCGGGTCGTGCAGATGGTCGACCGGCAGGCGACGACCGGCGAGCTTGGCCGGCGACGCGTCGCCGACGGGACCTCGATCTTCGAGCAAGGCGACCCCGCCGATGTGATTTACACCATCGAAGACGGCGAGGTCGACATCATCCGAATCCTCGCCGACGGCACCGAAGAAGCGCTGGCCCGGGTCGGCGCCGGAGCGTATTTCGGTGAGCTCGGCCCCCTGCTCGGCTTCCCTCGATCAGCTTCGGCCCGAGCCCATGGCGACACCGTGCTCGTCGCCCATGACCCTGCGGCATTCCGAAGCCAACTCGACGAGACCTGACCAACATCGTTGGCGACGGCCCCCGCCGATCAGGTGGGATCGGCCCGGTCGGCCAGCCAAGCGGCGACGACCGGTGCGGTGTTGCGGCGGCCGCCGTCGATCACCGCGTGATGATCTTCGTACTGCAACAATCCGACCTCGGAGACATCGAGCTGCACGAAGCAATCGACGAGGTCGACCGCTTCGTTGTGAGCCCGTGTGGACCCGATCAACAGCGAGCTCTGCAGAGTCGTGCCGATCCCTGGGTGCAAGGCCGGGCGTCGTCGAATGCGCCGCCACAGCGCACTGAGTCCTGACACGTGCAACCCGTAGTCGGTGCTTGCGGTGGGACCTGCCGTCGGCGAGACATCGATCGCGATCGTCGTCCCGACCGAGGCGTCGCCCACCATCGCCGCGACCGGGAGATTGTCGAGTACCGCACCGTCGACATGCAGATCACCATCGATCGGCACCGGCGGCATGATCACGGGTAAGGAGATGCTCGCTCGAAGGGCTCGCGGCATTGGCCCGTCGCGATGGATCGCGAGCGATGAGCGACTCAAGTTGGTCGAGACGGCGTACATCGGGATCCACGTATCGGAGACGTCACGCCCACCGAATTGGCGAACCAAGCTCTCCGCAATCTTCTCTGCGGTGATCAAGCCGACCAGGGGCACCGTCGGTTGAAAGATGCCCTTGTGGAATTCCCGTTCGACGGTTTGCGCCATCACGGCGTCGTCGACGTCTTGTGCGGCGAGAGCCGCCATCAGCGCCCCCATCGACGTGCCGCCAACCCGGTCATAGGTCACGCCTGCATCTCGGAGCGCGGCGAGCGCGCCGACGTGGGCCATGCCTTTCGCCCCGCCGCCGGCCAGGATCACGCCGCGCCCATTGCCGCTCATCAAGCGGGCGATGCGGTCGATGTGCTCGTCGACACCGGCGCGAACGTTGTGAACTTCGGCGACGCCGAAGCGGGCGCGCACGCCTGCCGTGTCCGAGGGGTTCGTGGCCGACGGAGGGTGGATTCGCACCAACCACGACGAGTCGCGAACCTCGATCGGCAGCGCATCGAGGTGGCGTTGCATCTGACTCGCTTCGTCGGCGGTGGGATCAGCTGAGATCACGCCGACGAAACGGTCGCATTGCTGTGCGATCGCGCTCGCCCATTCGGTGGGCGCGCCGTAGTCCACGAGCAGGACATAGTCGCTGTTGACGTCGGCTTCGTGAATGAACTCCGCCGCACGGTCGGCGCCACCGGGGCCGTCGAGGTCGCGAACACGAAGCTGAAGCTCCGCTTCGTCGACGACAACGGTCGTGCCGAACCGGCCGATCTCGGCCGCGATCTGCCCCAACTCTTCCGGCCCGATCGAGGCGGTCACGGCAACCGCGATCACCCGTGCCCGCCGGTCCGGGGTGTGCTGGCGGCGAAGCCGTTCGATGATCTGCATCGAAACCCGCAACGCCAGGCTCGGGTTGCGTTCGTTGAGCAGCTCGAACGACTCACGCGACAGGCGAGCGAGGGTCGTGTTGCGCACGACCCGGGCAGACGCGGAGCGAGCCGATTCGTGCATGATCCCGAGCTCGCCAACGATCTCCCCACGCCCGAGCTCGACATCGAGATCGATCTCCCCATGTGCGTCGATCGAGCGCATCCGCAGCCGCCCAGCGACGACGAGGTACGCCGCATCCGACGGGTCGCCTTGCTCGAAGAGCACCTCACCAGGTCGCATCGTGACCCACGTGATCTCGTCCACGATCTCGTCGATCAGGGTCGCTTCGTCGAGACCGAAGAAGCGCGTGAGCGTTGCCGCGGCACGCGTGCGGTTCCGGCGTTGGCGCGCTGCTTCAGCAACCGCATCAGCCTGATCGGGGTGAGCGTCGAGCCAGCGATAGAAGACATCACGTTCGATCTCCACCACCTCGGTGGGCCCGTGGGCCCGCAGGGTTGCCGTCCGTCGACCACCCATGGTGTGGGTCACCTCGCCCGCCAGCATCCCCTGGGTGAGCGTTGCGACGACGATCTCGCCACCGTCAGCCGCCCGGGAGACCTCAAGCGCGCCGTCGACAACGACAAAGACACCGTCACCGACGTCACCTTCCGAGACCAATACGGCCCCGTCCTCGATGCGACGACGATCGCTGTCGCCGACCAACCGGTCGAGATTGAGTACGTCTTCGGTGCCGCCGCTCACCACCGCTCCTTTCGCCGGCTCCGACGGTAGCGGAGCGGGCCGCGCCAGTCAGGCGACGGAGGCGAGCGCGTCGACCATCTGGTCGACCTGGGCTTCGGTGGAGACCAACGGCGGGCAAAAACCAACCACATCGGACATCGGCCGAACGATCACGTTGTGTTCGAGGACGTCCCATCGAACGTCGATCGGGGTGCGTCCCTCGGGAGGATGCACGGCCCACATGAACCCGGCGCCGCGCATGCCGGGAAAGAGGCCGTCGTCGACCAGCGACTGCAACCCGCTGCGCAGCCGTTCACCGAGCACCTTCGCCCGGTCGAGCAGCCCTTCTTCCTCGGTGACCTCGATGCAGGCCAGCGCTGCGGCACAGGCGAGATGATGGCCGGAGTAGGTGAAGCCGTGGGCGAGCTTCCAATCGTCGTTGGTCTCGAGCATCCCGAGGGCCTTGTCGCCGACGATCACGCCACCGAGCGGCACATAACCGGAGGTGACGGCCTTGGCGAAGGTGATCATGTCGGGCTGCACCCCGTACGCCTGACAGCCAAACCAGTGACCGAGCCGACCGAAGCCGCAGATCACTTCATCGGAGATGTAGAGCGCCCCGTGTTCGGTGCAGAGGCGACGCACCGCTTCGAGGTAGCCGGGCATCGGCGGGATGATGCCGCCCGCACCTTGCACCGGTTCGGTGATGACCGCGGCGATCTCCGCACCCCGCTCGGCGAAGACCGATGCGAGGGCCTCGACGTCGTCGCCCGGAACATGGATGTGGCCGGGGACGAGGTCGCCCCATCCGGCTCGGTATTCGGGGAACCCCTGGGCGCTGGTGCCGCCATAGGCGGTGCCGTGGTAGCCGTTGGTTCTCGACACGACGAGGGTCTTCTCGGGATGGCCGGCCTGGACTTGGGCGGCGCGGGCGATCTTGAGTGCGGTGTCGACCGACTCCGAACCGGACTGGGCGAAGAACACCTTGCTGTTCGCCATGGGTGCCCGCTCAGCGATCGCAGCCGCGGCCTGCTCCGCGAGGTCGTTGGTGAACGGATCGAAGATGTGATGGGCGTGGATCGTGTCGAGCTGGGCTTTGATCGCCTCGGTCACCTTCGGGTGGCCGTAGCCGACATTGCAGTACCAGAGCGACCCCATGCCATCGAGAATCTCGCGACCGTCTTTGAGGGTCAGCACCGAACCCCTGCCGGACGCAATGTTGAGAAAATCGCCGGTGTTCTTGGCGGGCGGCGTGAAGGGATGCAGCAGGCGGCTCATGGCCGCAGCATGCCACTCCGAACCGTCAGAAGCGAGACCCTCAGCGGCCCTCGAAGTTCGGGGGCCGCTTCTCGACGAACGCCGTCATCGCCTCGCTGGTGTCGTTGGTCGTGAATTGGTAGGCCTGCCCGATGCCTTCCGCGTCCAGCGCCTCCTCGAGCGTCGAGGTGAACGACTGGTTGAGCAGCTTTTTGCTGGTCGCAAGCGCAATCGGTGGCCCGGCCAGCAACTTCTGCACGAAGTCGTCGACCACCGAATCGAGTTCTGGCTGAGGAACGACCCGATTGACCAAACCCAGCTCGTACGCCCGGGGCGCGTCGATCACATCGGCCAACATGACGAGCTCTTTCGCTCGTTGCATGCCGACGATCCGAGGCAGGTAGAACGAACCACCGAAGTCGATGTTGAGACCGCGGCGCGCGAAGATCTCGCTGAATCGGCTTCGGTCGGTAGCGAGCACGAAGTCGCAGGCCAATGCCATGTTGAGGCCGGCGCCCGCCGCGACACCGTCGATGCGTGCGATCGTCGGCTTGGGTAGCGAGAAGAGGGTCTGGCTGGCCCGGCCGACCGTGCGCATGTCGTCGAGCGGGTGCGTGCGGTCTCGCGCCGCGCCGTCGGCGTCGCCGCTGACGTCGGCGCCCGAGCAGAAGTCCTCGCCCGCGCCGGTGATGATCATCACTCGCACCGTGTTGTCTTGGGCGATCTCGTCGAACAGGCGGTGCAGCGCGGCCCACCCGCCGGGCGGGATCGCATTGCGCACGTGCGGCCGGTCGATCGTGAGGGTTGCGACTCCGTCGGCGCGTTCGAGATGGAGGTAGTCAGCCATCAGGCCTCCTGTCGGCGTTCGACGCCGGGCAAAACGCACAGCATCTCGTACAGCAGATCGCCGGCGATGCGGCTCGTCATTCCCGAGACGTCGTAGATCGGGGCAACCTCGACGAGATCGCACCCCACAACATCCAACCCCCAACAGCCCCGGATGATTTCGAGCGCCTGGGGCGTCGTGAGCCCGCCGATCTCGAGGGTGCCGGTGCCGGGCGCGTATGCCGGGTCGAGGCCATCGATGTCGAAACTCACGTAGACCGGCCCGCCCTGGACCTTGTCTCGGACCTCCGCCATCAGCGGTTCGAGGCTGCGGTGCCAGCACTCCTCGATCTGCACGACCCGGAAGCCCTGCTCGCGGCTCCAATCGAAGTCATCGGCGGCGTAGCCGGTGCCCCGCACCCCGATCTGCACGACCCGGTCACCGTCGAGCAGACCCTCTTCGACGGCCCGTCGAAACGGCGTGCCGTGGGCGATCTCTTCGCCGAACATGTCGTCGTTGATGTCGGTGTGGGCATCGACATGGACCATGCCGAGCGGGCCGTGCTTCTTGGCCAGGGCCCGCAGGTGCGGGAGCGCGATCGTGTGATCGCCACCGATGGCGACGGTGATCAGATCGTGTTCGAGCAGCTCGTCGATGTAGGTCTCGATGCGAGCGATCGAGTCGTTCTTGTCGAATGCATTGGTGGCGATGTCGCCCAGATCATCGATCCGCAGGCTGTCGAACGGGGCGGCCCGAGTCGCCATGTTGTAGGGCCGGATCATCACCGACTCTTCGCGGATGCCACGGGGCCCGAAGCGAGCGCCGGGGCGGTTCGACGTTCCGAGATCGAACGGCACGCCAAAGACCGCGACATCGAGGTCGGCCGGATCGCTCCGGCCCGGGAGGCGCATGAAGGTCGTGATGCCGGCGAAGCGCGGCATGTCGTTGCCGCCGAGCGGTTGCGGATTCCCGGACCCGCTTGCGGGTGGGCCGCCCGGCATCAGGCTTCGGCCGCCAGCGATGCCGCCAACTCGAACGCCGCATCCATCGACTCGCCCGTGCCGAGCACGTTCATGGCGATCTCGTCGCAACCGGCCGCTCGGTATTCCTCGATGCCGGCCCGAACCGTGTCGGGGTCGCCGGCCAGCACCATGTCTTCAGGGCCGGCCATGCCTTCCCGGTCGAGCATTGCCCGATACGACGGCAGCTGACCGTAGATCTGCAGCGCCTTCGCGGCGAAGGCACGAGCTCCCTCGACATCGTCGGTGATGAAGATCGGCACGCCGGCCGCGATGCGACCCGCGCCGATGCCAGGGCGTACATGCGACTCGATCGTCTTCGGTCCCGTCATCCAGGTGATGGTGCCGGCCGTGCGTTCGGCAGCGAGCGCCAACATCTTGGGCCCGAGGGCAGCCAGCATCACGTCCGGGGTGTCGCCCGGCACGTTGATCTGGGTGTGGTGGGTGACGAACTCGCCGGTGGTCGAGACGCGCTGCTCGCTCAGCAAGGGCAGCAAGGCATCGAGGTACTCGACCATGTGGGTGTAGGGCTTGCGCCACTCCATGCCGTACTGCATTTCGAGCGCAGGCTTGTGGCTGGCCCCGAGACCGAGTGTGAACCGGCCATCGGTGATCTGGTTGATGGTCCGCGACTGCGCCGCCAACGTTTCGGCAAAGGTGGTCTGCATCGCAACAACCGACGTGCCGAGACCGATGTCCGACACCTCCCGGCCGACGATCGCAAGCGTCACCATCGGGTCAGCGTTGAACACCTGCGGCGACCAGTAACGGTGGAGTCCCGCGTCTCGGGCCCGTTCCGCGGTCGCAACCGCGGCGTCGACTTCGGAGGCGGAATCGAACCAGCTGATCTTCATGGCCGAACCCTACTGGAGGGGGCGAACCCGAAACAGATTGGCTCAGGCGCGCCGCAGCTGGACGATCGCCGCTGCGCCTCACCGCTACATGCGGTCGAGCAGTTCCTTTTTCTTGGCTTCGAACTCTTCGTCGGTCACGACGCCTTGGCGACGGAGCTGGTCGAGTTTCTCGATCTGCTCGGGGATCGAGAGCGGAGCCGGTTCTGCAGACCGACCACCCGATGCAGCCTCGCCGAGCCGCTGCAAGCGGCGATCCTCGAGACCTTCGACCTGGCGGTAGATCTCGTTCTGCACGATGTTGGGCCGGCGAATGTTGGAGAACTCCTGACGGCCTCCCTCTCCAGCGGATTCGATGCCGAGGTCGCCCGCACCGATGATCCGCTCGAAGATGGACTGGTTGAAAAACACGGTGTTGATCCGATCGAGCGGGATTTCGATGCCGGCCTTGGAGATGACCCCCGTCCGAGAGACGACCCGCTCGCTCGTGACGACGAAGTTCGTCGTCGTCCATTGCATGTACATCCAGGCGAACCAGCCGACGGCGCCCACCCACAAGATCAACAGGACCCAGTCGATCGGCGCCCACCAGTCGGTGAGCAGCGCAGCGAGACCGAGCAACGTGAGGACCACGAGCACCGATGCGGCAGGAGCGAGGAACCACCAGTGCGGGCGCAGGTCGAGAACCAGGTCCTCGTCGTCGGTCAACAGCTGCTTCGGAAACGGCATGGGCCGAGACTAACCGGCCGTCGACGGCGCGGCCGGTGCAGCGTCGGCCGGCAGTGGCGGAAGACGACGGGTCAGCAACCAGGTGAGGACGACGAATGCGGTTGAGCCCCACATCGCAGCCTCCAAGCCACCGCCGAGGTACAGCAGCCCGCTGAGCACGGTGCCGACCAATCGGCCCGCGGCGTTGGCCGAGTAGTAGAAGCCGACGTCCATGCTCACGTCGTCATCACCTGCGTAGGCAAGGATGAGGTACGAATGCAGACTCGAGTTCAGCGCGAACACGATGCCGAAGATGATGAGCCCTCCGAGTACCGAGACCGTTCGGAGTTCATCGATCGCGACCCCGAGCGCAATCGCGGCGGAAATCGCAGCGAGTACCAGTGCCCAGGTCAGGGCGGCCGCAACTTCGTCGGCTGCGCCGCTGCGCCGCAGCGCCCGAGGCGCCAGGGACTGAACCGCGCCATAACCAACCACCCAGACGGCCAAGAACGCACCGGTTGCCGTGAATGACCAACCGAGGATGTCATCGAGAAAGACCGGCAGGGCAACGACGAACCAGATGTCGCGCGAGGAGAAGAGGAAGAATCGGGCGGCCGACAGTTTGTTGATCGAGTCGGACTTCGCAAGGACTGACCGAAGCGGTGGCTTCCTCGTCGCCTTGCCGATGTCCTCGTTGAGCAGCAAACCAACCGCACCAAGTGCAACCGCGAGCGCGGCCGCCATCGCATACAACGCGGCGTCGTAGCCAATCCAGGCAAGCAGCCCGGCGCCGAGAAAGAAGCCGATCCCTTTCAACGCGTTCTTCGAACCGGTGAGGATCGCGACGAGGCGAAAGAGCGCAGTGTCGCCGTCACCCGCCACAAACTTCACCGCGCTCTTCGAACTCATCTTGGTGAGGTCCTTCGCCACTCCCGACAGTGCCTGTGCGCCCATCACGTAGGCGACCGAGATCCACTCGACCCAGCCCGGTTCGTGCAGCGCCAGGATGACGAGCGCCACGATCTGCAAGGTGAGACCGGCAAGCAGGGTCTGGTTGAGACCGCGCCGGGCCCCAACCCAACCGCCGATCAGGTTGGTGACGATCCCCATGAACTCGTAGAGCACGAACAGAAACGCCAGCGAGACCGGCGAGTAGCCGAGGTCGTGAAAGTGCAACAGCACCAGCATGCGGAGCGCACCGTCGGTGAGGGTGAACGCCCAGTAGCCGCCGGTGACCAGCGCGTAATTGCGAAGGTTCACGACCCGAGTTCCGTCGCGACCCGTGCCGCGAGGTCGGCGAGCCGAAACGCATACCCGTACTCGTTGTCGTACCAGGTGAGAATCTTCACCATCCGCCCGTCGATCACCATCGTCGACGGACCATCGACGACACCGGACCGGGTCTCGTTGACGAAGTCAGCCGACACCAGCGGGCGATGCTCGAACCCGAGGATTCCCGCCAGCTCCCCGTCAGCAGCCGCGTAGAGCGCCTCGTTCACCTCGTCGGCGGTGACGTTGCGGCCGAGGGTGAACACTGCGTCGGTGAGCGATGCGTTGAGGAGCGGAACCCGCACAGCCAGGCCGTTCAGTTTCCCGGTGAGCTCCGGGTAGATCATGGTGATCGCGGTCGCCGACCCGGTCGATGTCGGAATGAGCGAGTTCAACGCCGAACGAGCCCGCCGCAGATCCTTGTGAGGAGCGTCGACGATCACCTGGGTGTTGGTGACATCGTGAATCGTCGTGATCACGCCCCGTTCGATGCCGAACGTCTCGTGCACGACCTTCACAACCGGGGCGAGCGAGTTCGTCGTGCACGACGCCGCCGTGACGATGTCGTGTTCGGTCGGCACGTAGTCCCCGTCGTTGCATCCGATGACGATGTTGGGCACACCCGGGCTCTTCACCGGCGCGGCGACGATGACCTTGCGGGCCCCGGTGGCGAGGTGCGGCGTGAGCGTCTCGGTCGTTCGGAATGCTCCGGAGGCCTCCAGGACGATGTCGACCCCGAGGTCGCCCCAGGGAATCTCGGCCGGTTGGCCGTGGGACGACCATGTTGCTCGCTGACCATCGACGACGACGGTTTCACCGTCGAGCTCGACCTCGCCAGGGAAGCGGCCGTGGACGGTGTCGAACTCCAGCAGATGAGCAGCCGTCGCTGCGTCACCGTGCAGCTCGTTGATGTGGACGAGCTCGAGGTCGTCGTGACGGGCCATGCCCCGCACGGCGAGGCGTCCCACACGACCGAAGCCGTTGATTCCAATTCGGGTGACCATTGCGCTCCGAGTGACGTGTCGATCGTTCCGGAGAGTCAATCAGCGTCAGGTGAACGGAAGGTGTCGCGCAACAACCGGTAGCGGTACCCCGTCTGACGCTCGAAACCGAGCCGGGCGTACCAGTCCGCCGCTCGCCGGTTGGCCGACTCGACCTGGAGCCACGCAGTCGTGGCGCCTCGCCGACGTCCTTCCTCCAGCAAGGCACGCATCACGCCGGAGCCGGCCCCCCGCCCCTGCTGCTCGGGATCGGTCCGCATCGCGAAGATGCCGACCAATGCATCGTCGGCCAGCGCCATGCCCGAGCCGATCACCGGCCCTCCGGCGGCCGCGATCACGAACCATCTGGCCAATTCGGCCGACAGCATCTCCGCGGCGCGTGCGTCGGCGAGTTGGGAGCGGAGAAAGGTGGGCATCTGGGTGGCGACTTCGGTGGTGAAGGGTGGCGTCGCGATGCGAGCGACGACCTCGTCGACCGGCGCTGCGAGAACATCGGTCGTGGCGCCGATCTCGTAGCCGCGACGGTCGAGTTGGTCGACGACGTCAGGCGCGGTCTCGTCGAAGATCTGGAACTGGGGTGGCCTCGACCGCGCTCGATACCAGCTCTCGACCTGGTCGATCGCGTCCACGACCGACCGGCCAGGATCGCCGAGCGGGGTGACACTGTTGGCCCGACCGGTCTCGCCCTCGCCGTTGCGAACGATCCACTCGCCAACCGTTGTTCGTTCGAAGCCGGGTGTGGCCCGATCCGACGCCCGGGCGAAGTCGATCATCCCCACCCCCACTCATGGAGCTTGTCGTCGTCGATCCCGAAGTGATGGGCGATCTCGTGCACGACGGTGATCGTCACTTCCTCGACCAGTTCGGCTTCGTTGTCGACGAACGAACAGAGGGGCAGCCGGTACAGGGTCACGATGTCGGGCATCACCATGCCGCCGTAGTCGCCGCGTTCGGTCAGCGGGATGCCTTCGTAGAGCCCGAGAAGATCCTCGGTCGGGTGCTCGTCTTCGACGACGACCGCCACGTTCTCCATGAGCGCACCCAACGGTTGGGGCAAGGTGTCGAGAGCATCGGCGACAAGGCGTTCGAACGCCCGGGGCGCAATCGGATCCACCGTCGAAACCTACTCACTCCCCCAGAGCCCCGCCCCGCCCCACGCCACCCCTCCCGCGTTCTGGGTACCCATCGGCCCGCGGAGCGGGCGATGAGGTACCCAAAACGGCCGGGGGGACGGGTCGGTAGGGTCTGGATGTGGCCGAACGCCTTGCTGACGCCGATGTCTTGCTCGAAGACCTCACCGCCGATCAGCGCGACGCCGTAACGACGGCTGCAACACCGCTGTGCGTCGTAGCCGGGGCCGGGTCGGGCAAGACCCGGGTGGTGACCCGCCGTATCGCGTGGCAGGCCGCCACCGGTGCGATCGATCCCCGCCGAGTGCTGGCGGTCACCTTCACCCGCCGAGCAGCGGCTGAACTCCGCCGGCGCACCCGAGCGCTCGGTCTGCGCGACGACGTAGCCGCCGGCACCTTTCACTCGATCGCGCTGGCCGTGCTGCGCAACCACTGGAAGGACACCAATCGTCGTCCCCCCGAGCTGCTCGAGCGTCGGATGTCGTTCCTGGCTCGCCAGCACCGCAACCTCGACCGGTCGACCATCGCCGACATCGACAACGAGATCGGCTGGGCCCGCGCCCGACTCATCACGCCCGAGGCCTACGCCGAGGCTGCCGCCGCGGCCAAACGACGGCCGGGGCGGTCGTTGCGTTTCATCGCCGACATCTACGACGACTACGACGAGGCGAAACGAAAGCGAAAGCTGGTCGACTTCGACGACCTCCTCGCCCTGTGCCACGCAACGATGACCCAGGACCAACGCTTCGCCGATGCGCAGCGGTGGCGGCATCGCCATGTGCTGGTCGATGAGTTCCAGGACGTCAACCCGCTCCAGTTCGCGCTCCTCAAGAGCTGGCTCGGCCCCGAGTCGACGCTCGTCGTGGTGGGTGATCCCAACCAGGCGATCTACGGATGGAACGGCGCCCAACCCGAACTGCTCGATGAGATCGGTGACCATCTACCCGGCTGTGCCGTCATTCACCTACGCACCAACTTTCGATCCACACCGGAAATCCTCGCCGCCGCCGGACGGGTCCTCGACATTGATCCGCAACCGGCGGCTCGGCCGTCTGGCGACGAACCCAGCGTTCGGCAACTGACCGCAGCCGACGAAGCCATCTCCATCGCTCGATCGGTGCGGGGGCGCCACAAGCCGGGCGCGCCGTGGCGCCATCAGGCCGTACTCGCCCGCACCAACGCCCAGCTTCCTGCGCTGAAGGCAGCGCTCGAACGCGCCGGAATTCCGGTGCGCTCCCGCAGCGACGGCGCACTTCTCCGTCGGCCCGAGGTGATGGAGGTCATCGAATCGTGGCCAACCGATGCTCGTCTCTCTGACGTGTTGGTCGACGCGACGACCGACCTGCCCGATTCGCTTGATGACATTCCACTCAGCGATGAACGGCGAGCGATGGTGCAGGCGTTTCTCGACGTCGCCCGAGGCCACCTCGAACTCGAACGCCGGGCCACCGTCGACGACTTCTTGTCCTCGCTTCGAAACGATGACCGGGTCGGCAACGTCACCGACGGCGTCGAGCTCGGAACGTTCCACGGCGCCAAGGGGCTCGAGTGGCCAATCGTGCATCTCGCCGGGATCGAGGATGGCTACGTGCCGATCAGTTTTGCTGCCGGCGCTGCTGCGAGGGCCGAGGAGCGACGGCTGCTCTATGTCGCAGCCACCCGGGCCGAGCGCGAACTTCATGTGTCGTGGAGCGAGAGCCGGATCATCGGGGACCAGCTCGTCGAACGTCAACCATCACCGTGGATTGGTGCGTTTCGCGGCGACGCCGAACCCCTCCCCGACGAACGACCATCGATCGCAAGCCTGCGAGCCAAGATCGCCGCCGTACCCGACATCGATCTCACGGTCACCGATCGACACGAGCGCGACGTCGTGCGAGATCAACTCCTGCTGTGGCGCGACGACTGGGCAACGAAGGCGAACGTCGCCACGAACGCAGTGCTCTCGGACCAGGCAATCGACGCACTGGCCGCCGACCGACCGTGCCGGATGGACGAGCTCACCGACATCCCCGGGATCGGCCCGAGCAAGGCTCGGCGGTTCGGACTCAAGTTGCTGGAGATCACCTGCCTCGACGAGTAACCGGTTGGCTACTCGCCGTCCGGGCGGACCCGCGGCTGGGCGACGACAACGACGGTGGCGTCGGAGCGCTCGAGCACGGTCTCCGCCGTGTGGCCGATGAATGGGCGGCCATCGACATTGCGCAGCGATGCGCCGAGCACGACCAGGTCGGCTTCCTCGGTTCGGGCTGCATTGACGAGCACGTCGCCAGCCGACTGTCCCTCACTCAGGACTTCACGCGGCTGCAGACCGGCGTCGTTGGCCCGAACCACGGCTGACTCCATCATCGACTGGGCCGCAGCGAGCGCCGGGTCGTCAGCGGTTGACGCGGCCCGACGGGCGAAGATGTGGGGCAGCTGATTCACACGATTGACGACATGGGTCAATACGACTTCGGTGCCGAGCTGGCCCGAGATCGCGAAGGCGACTTCTTGTGCAGATCGCGACGACGTCGTCCCGGTGACGGGAACGATCGCGCGGGAGAACGCAGGTGGCAACGGCCGATCGAGTCCCCGTGCCCGCCGCACGATCACGACCGGCGTGACGGCATTGAGCAACAGCTCGTCGACCATGGGTGAGTACAACACGCCTTCGTGACGGGCGGCCACGCCGACAACAACGACGCCGTAGCCGAGCTTGGATTCGGCGACGATCGCCGACGCGGGCGCGATACCGCTCACCGTGTTGTGATCGACTTGGCGTTCGTCGAGCACCGCCTGGAGTACCGACACGTCCGGGTCGGATTCGTCGACGGTGAGGATTGTCGACGGCGCTTCCTTGGGCCACGCGAACTGGGCGATCTGGGCGGCTGCGATCGACGCCGGTTGGCCTTTCGATGGCAACAGGATTCGTTCGGAGGTGACAACGAGATTCTTGGCCAACGCCTCTTCGCGGTCGAGGCGCTCCTGTTCTTCATCGGTACCGCGCCAGTCTCGAACGATGATCCGGAGGCTGACGGCGGCGAAGATCGACGTGATCAAGGGCACGATCACAATGACCGTGTAGGCGGTTTCGGTGAACACCCCCAGCGAGAGGCCGACCGAGGCGATCACGATCTCGAGCGCTCCACGCGCATTGAGACCGGCACCAAGGGCCGTGGCCGCCCGGGTCGACTGCCCAGCGAGACGCGCACCGATGAACGCCCCGACAAATTTGGCCACGACGGCAACGACCACGACGGCCCCGGCCCAGGCGAGTGCGTTGCCCTCTCCGAGCAGCCCGAGATCAACTCGCAGGCCGGCGGTGGCGAAGAACACCGGGGCGAGGAAGGTGTTGGTTACCGACTCGAGGTGGTCGAGCACCTCGCGCTGTTGGAATCGAGACCGATGCAACACCACACCGGCGACGAACGCTCCCAGCACTGCCTCGATCCCGAGCGCCTGCGTGGCAACGCCATAGATCAGCATCGTCATGACGACGACGGTCATTGCGCCGGGGACGTCGGGGCCGTCGCGACGCACGAAGCGAAGGGCCCGGTCGACCACCCGCTGCCCGACCGTCATCGCCAGCAGCAAGAAGACAGCCAGCCCACCGACGGTTCGCACGATGCCGGTGGCGGAGACCTCGCCCGACGTCGCGAACCCGGTGAACACGGCGAGCATGATCCACCCGACGACATCGTTGGCCATGCCGGCCGCCACCGTGATCTGGCCGAAGTCGCGGCGCATCAGCCCGAGTTCGCTCAAGATCTTGGCGATCACCGCCAGCGCCGAAACGGCCAGCGCAGCGGCAACAAACAGTGCGAAAACGGTGCGGTCGGACTCGGCTCCGATGAACGAGGCGGGCAGCACCGATCCGACGATCAGGCCGCCGAGCAGGGGGACGACGAGGCTGAAGCCGGTCACCAGCGCGGCAGCGCGACCGAGTCGACGGATGAGACCGAGGTCGGTCTCGAACCCCGCCGTGACCAAGAGCAGGGCGACGCCGAGCCAACTCACGGCGAAGAGCGCACCAGAACTGATCTCGTCGTCGGGAAGGAACCACTCGAAGCCGCTGGGCCACACCCGTCCAAAGATCGAGGGACCCAAGATGACACCGGCACCGAGTTGCCCGATGACCGAAGGCAAATTGACCCGTCGCATCAGCTCGCCGAGAAGCCGAGCGGACGCGACGAGGACGAGCAGCTGGGTCCAAAAGACGAGGAGCTCGTGCTCGTCGAGTGGCGTCAGCGCGAACAGCAACCGTCAGCGATCCACGTCGATGAACACCGGCGCATGGTCCGATGGCGGGTCGTCCTTGGGGCCCTTGCGTTCATTTCGGTCGATGAGCGCCACGGTTGTTGCGTCGGCGACCGACCGTGATGTCATGAGCAAGTCGATCCGCAGACCCATCTTCTTGTGGAAGTTGCCGCCGCGGTAGTCCCACCACGAGTAGAGGCGCTCGCCGTCGTGGTGCTCTCGGAACACGTCGGTGAGGCCCCACGCTTCGAGCGCGGCGAGCCGGTCTCGTTCGGGCTGGCTGGTGTGGGTTTCGGTCTCGAACTTCTTTGGATCCCAGCAATCGATGTCGGCCGGGCAGATGTTGTAATCGCCCATGACGACGATGTCGTCGCCGGGCGCGCATTGCCCGTCGAGGTCGCCGACGAGCCGGTCGAGCCAGCGCAACTTGTACTGGTAGTGCTCGTGGTCGAGCGACCGGCCGTTGGGGACGTAACACGAGGCAACCCGAACCCCGCCGCAGGTCGCCCACGCGATGCGGGCGTCCTGGTCGGGTTCGCCACCGTCGCCGAACCCGCCGATCGGATTCTCGATGCCGACCCGGCTCAAGATCGCAACACCGTTCCATTGCCCCTGGCCGTGATGGAAGGTCTCGTAGCCGAGCGCTTCGAACGCAAGGGCGGGAAACGCGTCGTCGGCCATCTTGGTTTCTTGCAGGCACAAGACGTCGGGTTCGAACGTCGCCAGCCAGCGTTCGACTCGTCCGACACGAGCGTTGAGCGAGTTGACATTCCAGGTCGCAATGCGCACGTGCGGGACCCTACAGCAGCGCCGTCGTATGCTGGCGGGCGTGAGCACCACCGATCCCCTCGATCTGGGCCCCAACGCCTGGATGGCCGACGAAATGCGTTCCCAGTGGGAAGCCGACCCGGCGTCTGTCGACCCGGCGTGGCGAGCCCACTTCGAAGGAGAAGCGGCGGGCGCCGCCAACGGCACGGCACCGAGCGGTGGCACCACTGAACCGATCGAGGTCCCGTCAAAGGACGTGACGCCCGCCCCTGCTCCGTCGGCGTCGGCTGCGTCGGCTGCGTCGGCGAAGCCCGAGGTGAAGATCCCCGAGCCCATGACCAATGGCACGGCGCAGCCCGCGGCCCCTGCACCAACTACCCCTGCGCCTGCCGCAGCGGCGCCGGCCACCCCAGCACCCGCGGTTCCGGCGGCTGGCGGAGCAAGCGAACGCAACGAGCGGCCGCTGCGCGGCGCGGCAGCCCGGATCGTCACCAACATGGAGGCATCGCTGGAGGTGCCGACGGCGACGAGCTTCCGCCAGGTACCGGCGAAGCTGCTCGAGGTCAACCGCAAGGTGATCAACGGGTTCTTGGGCCGCAAGCTTCGAGGCAAGGTGAGCTTCACCCACCTGATCGGTTATGCCGTTGTGCGGGCGATCGCCGACTCGATGCCCGCGATGAACAACACGTACACGACCGACGACAAAGAGAAGCCGGTTCTGGTTCAGAACCCCCACGTCGGGTTGGGAATCGCGATCGATCTCGAGAAGTCCGACGGCAGCCGCACCCTCATGGTTCCGTGCATCAAGAACGCCGACACGCTGGACTTCAAAGAATTTGTCGACGCCTATCAGGAACTGATCGTGAAGGCCCGCGACGGCAAGCTCGGCGTGGACGACTTCAGCGGCACGACGGTGAGCCTCACCAACCCCGGCACGATCGGCACCCTGCAGTCGGTTCCCCGCCTGATGCCAGGCCAGGGCTTGATTGTCGGCGTCGGCAGCATTGCCTTTCCGACGGAGTTCCAAGCGGCCGATCCGTCGAAGCTCGCCGAGCTGGGCGTGTCGAAGGTCATCACGATCACGTCGACCTATGACCACCGCATCATCCAGGGCGCCGAGTCCGGCATGTTCTTGAAGAAGGTGCACGAACTCCTGCTCGGAGAAGACGATTTCTACGTCGATGTCTTCCGTGCTCTCGACGTGCCGTACGAAGCCGTCAAATGGCGCCGCGACATCAACCCGCTCGACCGGGAGACCGCGCTGCTCGAAAAGCAAGCGAAGGTCAACCAGCTGATCAACATGCATCGGGTGCGTGGTCACCTCATCGCGGATCTCGATCCGTTGCAGGTCAAAGAACCCAACATGCATTCCGAGCTCGATCCGGCCACCTACGGCCTGACGATCTGGGATCTGGATCGCGAGTTCTTGACCGGTTCCGACTCGGGGATCTACGCCCAGGTGGGCGGCGAGGAACGGATGGCGCTCGGCGATCTGCTCGGCGTGTTGCGCGACGCGTACTGCCGCACCATCGGCGTCGAGTACATGCACATCCAGGATCCGGTCGAGAAACGCTGGATGCAGGAGAAGCTCGAGGGAGCCGATCGAACGATCGACCCAGGGGAGCAGCGCCACATCCTCGGTCGGCTGAATGCGGCCGAAGCCCTGGAGACGTTCCTCGGCACGAAGTACGTCGGCCAGAAGCGGTTCGGTATCGAAGGGGCCGAGTCCACCATCCCGCTGGTCGACGCCTTGCTGAACGCAGCGGCCGACGACGGCATGGCCGAGGCCGTGATCGGTATGGCCCACCGCGGCCGTCTCAACGTGCTCGTGAACATCGTCGGCAAGACCTATGGCCAGCTCTTCAACGAGTTCGAGGGCGGCAACATGGGCGAACTCACGATGGGGGGCGGCGACGTCAAGTACCACTTGGGGCAGACCGGCACGTTCGTGTCGCGCAACGGCAACGAGTTGCCGTTGGAACTGGCGGCCAACCCGTCGCATCTCGAGGCCGTGAACCCCGTGGTGCTCGGCATGGTGCGGGCCCGCATGGATGAGATCCGTCAGGACGAAAACGACTACGACGAGTATCCGGTGCTGCCGCTGCTGCTGCATGGCGACGCGGCGTTCGCGGGGCAAGGCGTGGTGGCCGAGACACTCAACCTGTCCCAGATTCGGGGCTACCGGGTCGGCGGGTGTGTGCACGTGATCATCAACAACCAGGTCGGTTTCACGACGTCGCCGGCGGCGGCTCGTTCGTCGGAGTACTCGACCGACGTGGCAAAGATGATCCAGGCGCCGATCTTCCACGTGAACGGCGATGATCCTGAAGCGTGTGTGCGGGTTGCGCGGCTTGCCTTCGAATACCGGCAGCGGTTCAAGAAGGACGTCGTGATCGACATGATCTGCTATCGACGTCACGGTCACAACGAGGGCGACGACCCGAGTTACACGCTTCCGGAGATGTACCGGCGAATCGATGCGTTGCCGTCGGTGCGCTCGCTGTACTCGACATCGTTGGTCAAGCGCGGTGACTTCACCCCGGATGAAGAAGAGGCGGCCCTGGCCGACTTCCGAGCCCGGCTGCAAGCCGCGCTCGACGACACTCGCGATGATCGCGACGACGCCGGTGCGATGGCACAACCTCCCGTCGAAGGCACGGGCGTCAAGCCGCACATGCGGACCTCGATCAACCAGGCGATGGTCGACGAGATCTACGCCACGCTCAACGCCACGCCCGACGGTTTCGTCATGCACCCGAAGCTGGCGCAGCAGTTCGCTACTCGCGACAAGATGTACCAGGGCGGCGAGATCGACTGGGCGCTCGGGGAGGCCATGGCGTACGGCAGCCTGCTCCAGGAGGGCAAGTCGGTTCGTCTCTCGGGCCAGGATTCCCGGCGAGGCACGTTCAGTCACCGCCACGCAACGTTGGTCGACTTCGAGACGAGCGCTGAACACACACCGCTCAAGGAGCTCGGGCGAGCCCACAGGTCCGACTTCTGGGTCTACGACTCGCTGCTCAGCGAGTACGCCGTGCTCGGCTTCGAGTACGGCTACTCGGTCGCCAACCCGGACTCGCTCGTGCTGTGGGAAGCCCAGTTCGGTGACTTTGCCAACGGCGCGCAGATCATCATCGATCAGTTCGTCGTGGCGGCGAAAGACAAGTGGGAACAGGACTGTGGTCTCGTCATGTTGCTGCCCCACGGCTACGAGGGGCAGGGTCCCGAGCATTCGTCGGCCCGCATCGAGCGTTTCTTGTTGCTGGCCGCGGAGGACAACATCCAGGTCTGCAATGCGACCACCGCCGCCCAGTTCTTCCACCTGATCCGGCGCCAGTCGATGATGTCGCCCGCTGCGCCCTTGATCATCTTCACCCCGAAGTCCCTTCTGCGTTCGAAGAACTCTCGTTCGAAGGTGACCGAATTGATGTCGGGCACGTTCGAAGAGCTGTTGGGCGATCGCAACCCGCCGGCCGCCGATGCGGTCGAGCGAGTCATCTTCTGCTCCGGCAAGGTCGCCTTTGATCTCGAAGCCGAACGCGACAAGCGAGGCGCCAACATCGCCATCGCACGCATCGAGCAGCTGTACCCGTGGCCCTTCGCAGCGGTCGAGCGCCAGCTTGCCCAGTTCCCGAACGCAAGGCAGATCTACTGGGTTCAAGAAGAGCCGGAGAACATGGGTCCGTGGAACTTCATCAAGGGCCGCTTGTACGAGTCCCACGGCGACACCCACGAGATCCAGCGGGTCAGTCGCTTCGAGTCAGGTTCGCCCGCGGTCGGTTCGGCCGCGGTGCACGCCCAGGAACTTCAGATTCTGCTCGATCAGGCGCTGGGCTAGGTCCGCGTCGCCCGCGCCAACCTTGTCGGCACAACCCAATCCCGGTCAGCGCAAGCCAATCCCGGTCAGCGCAACCCAATCCCGACGATCGCTTCGAGTTCGGCCAGCGCCGCGTCCGGATCGACGACCTTGATGGTCTGCATTCCCATGGCCTTCGCCGGTTTGAGGTTGATACCGAGATCGTCGAGGAAGACACAATCGCTCGGGGCCACCCCGAGCCGTTCGCAGGCGATCTCGTAGAAGCGCGGCTCGGGCTTTCGCACGCCGACAACACTCGACTCGACGATCTCGTCGAACAGGGCATGGATCTCCGCGAGCGACGCCCCGTTTCCATCAACGCCGGCGTCGGCAACCATGGCCTCGGTCCCTGACTCGTCGGTGGGCGGCTTGAAGTTGTTGGTGAGCATCGCGGTTTTGAACGTCGCCGAACAGCGCCGAAGCGCTTCGACCATGGCGGGGCGGATGACGCCGCGAAGCGAGGCGATCACCCGGGACCCATCGAGCTCGAACCCCAACTCGCGAGCCTCCGCCTCGAACGCCGAAACGAACGCTGATGCGCTGTACTCGCCTCGTTCGAAATGCGCCCACGCATTGTCGTCGGGGTTCGTTGCGTTGATGTGTCGAATCGTGTCGGGAGGTAGCCCGATCTCTGCTTCGTACCGGTTGAACGCCTCGAACGGGCTGGAGAGAATCACGCCGCCGAAGTCAAAGAGCACTGCCCGAATCACCGGCGCAGCGTATCGACATGGTTGACTGGCCTCCATGCCGAGCGGTCACGCCGTCGTTGACGGATCCAACATCGCCACCGAGGGACGCTCCGAGCCGTCGCTGGAACAACTGGTCGAAGCCGTCAAGGCGTTCGATGAGGAGTACGACTTCGAGATCGTGACGGTCATCGTCGATGCCTCGTTCGAGCACCGGGTGGCGAAAGCCGAACGCAAAGCCGCTCGAGCCGCGATCGACGCCAACGAGATCATCACGCCACCTGCCGGTGTGATCGGCCGAGGCGACACCTTCATCTTGCAGGTCGCCGATCGAGCCAACGCGGTCGTGGTCAGCAATGACTCGTTCCAGGAGTTCCACGGCACCTACGAGTGGCTGTTCGACGAAGGGCGACTCATCGGTGGAAAGCCAATTCCTGGGCTGGGGTGGGTGTATGTGCCACGAGCGCCGGTGAAGGGGCCGATCAGTCGACGCGCACGGGCCCAAGCTGACGACAGCACCGAGAAGCGCAAGACCCCCGCCACGACCTCCTCGAAGAAGTCGGCCAAGAAGTCGGCGAAGAAGCAAACCGCGAAGCCCGACACCACGCAGCCGGGTAACAAACGACGGGCCGATACGCCCAAGGCTGAGAAGCGCAACTCACGTTCGCAACCAACCGCGGAGGCCAGCGACAAGCCGGGCGCCAACGCCCAAGGCGTCTGGACCACCTTTCGGTCCGAACATCCCCTCGGCTCGACCATCACCGCGACCGTTGACTCGTTCTCCTCTCACGGCGCGTACGCCCGAGCGGGAGACGCATCGGTGTATCTCCCGCTCCGGTTGCTCGGCAACCCGACCCCGCGACGGGCACGCGATGCCGTTACTGTCGGCGAGTCGCGACGCTTCATCGTGCACCGCTACGACAGCGAGCGACGAGGAATCGACGCGGGGATCATCCCCTTCGAAGAATCCAGCGACCAAACTGAAGTGTCGACGAATTCGTCCGACATGAGTAACCCGACGAAGGGACCAACCATGGCAGCAAAGAAGGCGGCGAAGAAGTCGACCAAGAAGTCTGCAAAGAAGGCACCGGCCAAGAAGGCCGCCGCCAAGAAGTCTGCGAAGAAGGCAGCCAAGAAGAGCACCGCCAAGAAGGCCGCCAAGAAGGCACCGGCCAAGAAGGCCGGCGCAAAGAAGGCAGCCAAGAAGTCGGCCGCGAAGAAGACGACCAAGAAGGCCGCCAAGAAGCGCCGCTGACTCGTCACCACAGACGATGATCGAGAGCCCCGGCCACGGCCGGGGCTCTCGCCGTTTTCAGCACGGCCTTCGCTGCCACCCGGCAGGATCCTCGCTGCCATCCGGCAGAACCATCGCTGCCACAGCTCGCTAGCCTCAGCCGTTATGGCAGCGCAGTTCATCTACACCATGCACAAGGTCGGCAAGTTCATTCCGCCGAATCGCGATGTCATCAAAGACATCAGCCTGTCGTTCTTCCCCGGCGCCAAGATCGGCGTGCTCGGCCCAAACGGCGCCGGCAAGTCGACACTGCTGAAGATCATGGCCGGCATCGACACCGACTACACCGGCGAAGCCAAGCTCGGCGAGGGCTACACCGTCGGCATGCTCGAGCAGGAGCCTGAGCTCGACCCGACCAAGACGGTGCTCGAAAACGTGATGGACGGCGCCGGCGAAGCGTCCGCGATGTTGGCCGAGTACGACAAGGTCCTGGCCGCCTGGAGCGACCCCGACGCCGACTACGAAAAGCTCGGCGCCAAGCAGGCCGACCTCGAAGCGAAGATCGAAGCGGCCGGGGCGTGGGATCTCCAGCGCACGGTCGAGATCGCGATGGACGCACTTCGCACCCCGCCCGGCGATTCGGGCGTCGAGAACCTCTCCGGCGGCGAAGTCCGCCGAGTCGCAATGGCGCGCCTCCTGCTGGCCAAGCCGGACCTGCTCCTGCTCGACGAGCCGACCAACCATCTCGATGCCGAGTCCGTGGCCTGGCTCGAACGAACGCTGCAGGACTACACCGGCACCGTCGTTGCGGTCACGCACGATCGGTACTTCCTCGACAATGTGGCCGGCTGGATTCTCGAACTCGACCATGGTCGCGGCTACCCCTTCGAAGGCAACTACTC